>JAVVZN010000219.1:0-3550 GCA_036650555.1 Rikenellaceae bacterium | reverse complement strand
CATCAAGGAACAAAAGTTTCGTTAGGTGTTAGTAATTATGGTGGTAGCTCGGTTAGAGCATCAAACTACTCTAAGTTATCAGATAAAGTTGGCATATCTTTAGGTGGTTATTTTGATCGTACATCGGGTTATTTTACCAATATTTTCACAGGTAATAAAGTAGATGACGGAAAATCGGCTGGGGGTAACTTTAAGTTAGATTACAGAATATCTAATCGTTGGTTGATGAAATTATCGTCGGCATTCGACTACACAGATCAAGGTGCTTTTGCCTATGGCATGTATCACAAAGATACAAAGGTGATTGATCCAGTTGATTACAACGATGAAGGGTCGTACAAAAGAAAAATGTCGAATAACAACCTACGTTTTGAATACAAAACAGATAAAGTGCTTATCAGTTCAAACACAGGATATCAACACCTAAACGACGACATGCGTATGGATCAAGATTTCACAAATCTATCAATTTTTACGATAAATCAACGTCAGCGTCAAAATTCATTTAGTCAAGAGTTTGCAGCTCGTTCTGTAACTAAAAAGAATTATCAATGGTCGTTTGGTGCGTTTGGCTTTTATAACGATATGCGTACCAATGGCGATGTGGTGTTTAAAGAAGATGGTATTAAAACCATTTTACAACCTGTGTTCGACAACATGATGCCTCCTCAGGTTCCTGTTAAGATAAAAATTAATGATAAAGAGATTCCAAATCCTGGAACCTACGAAACACCTTCTTATGGTCTTGCACTGTTCCATCAATCTACTGTAAACAATCTGTTTACCGATGGTTTATCGCTTACTGTGGGTTTGCGTGTAGATTATGAAAAGCAATGGCTTGACTACAACACATCAATGGCAATGAACACCACTATCACCTCACCAATGATGCCACGTCCAATACCATACAATATTGCAAAAACGCTAACTGGAGATCTGAATCAAGATTTTGTTCAAGTACTACCGAAAGTATCGTTAAAATATGAGTGCACCGACAACATAATGACCTATGCAACCGTGTCAAAAGGTTACAAAGCAGGCGGTTACAACATTCAGATGTTTTCGGAGGTAATACAAGATAGTCTTAAAAAATCGCGTCCTGCAATGCCTGGTATGCCATCGCAAAAACCAATCGAAGGCAACACACTATCTGAAACAGTGTCGTTCAAGCCAGAGATTACATGGAACTATGAGATCGGTATGCGAGGCGAATTTCTCGATGGCAAACTACGCACTGAATTAGCTCTCTTTTATATGAATATACGTGATCTTCAGCTTACACAATTTGTCACTGGAGGTAGTGGCCGCATATTAAGTAATGCAGGTAAGGGTAGAAGCCTTGGAGCTGAATTATCGGTTAGTGCAGCCATCACCAAAGAGCTCACACTAGAGGCAAACTATGGTTATACACATGCCACATTCACCAATTACAACGATGGTAAGAACGACTATAAAGGAAAATTTATCCCATATACTCCGCGAAATACATTCTCTGTTGGTGGAACATATTCAATATTTACAAATTGTAATTTTATTCAGCAAGTATCGCTTACAGCATCATACAATGGTTGTGGAAACATATACTGGACTGAAAAGAACGATATAAAACAGCCTTTCTACGGATTATTAAATGCAAAACTATCGTTACGTCATGGTGGCACTCGTTTGGAGGTGTGGGGTAGAAACCTAACTTGCGAAAAATATGGTGCGTTCTATTTTGAAAGTTTTGGAAAATCATTTGTGCAACGTGGTAAACCGCTGACATTTGGTGCAAATCTAATATTTACAATCTAGGCATATATCAAGACATTCTAATCTCTCAAAACCGTTTCTGTGATGGCTATAAAGTCATTGTGGAAACGGTTATTTTACTGGACATCAATGATTATTTTACAGTATGGAAGATAGAATAATGTGGCAAGTGCCAAGACAACAATACAAATTATATTCAACCAGAATCCTGAACGCACCATATCTTTTATTGAGAGGTAGTTGTAGCCAAAAACAATGGCATTTGGAGGTGTTGCCACAGGTAACATAAATGCGAAAGAAGTTGCCATTGTTATTGGCATTACTAACATTAGAGGTGAAATATTGAGAGCTTGCGCCACACTAATCATGATTGGTATTAATAGAGTAGCTGTTGCTGTGTTGGACATTAATTCTGTAAGAAACACAACTATTGTAATAACTATCAGCAGTATTACCCACCATTCTAATCCTTTTAACGATTCGAATACAGTGACCAAATAATCACTCAATCCAGAAGTTCCAAATCCTTCCGACAGAGCCAAACCTCCGCCAAAGAGTAGTAGTATATTCCATGGCAATTTTGAAGCACTTTGCCAGTCGAGCAACATTTCTCCTTTTGTTGTCCCGGTGGGAACTAAAAACAATGCGATAGTCCCTGCAATAGCAATAGTAGTGTCGGATATGATATTGGTAAATAATGGTATAGGTATTATACCACGGAATATCCACAGAAATGCTACACATCCAAATAAAATCATAACACGTTTTTCGTGTGTTGTCATCTTACCCAGAGAGTTTATTTGATCTTGAATGAAGTCACTACTCATAGGTAAACTCATTTTACGTACAGGATAGAGAATATAAACCATCAAAAACCATGTAAGTAGTAAAAGTCCAAAGGTTACAGGAACTGCAAAGATCATCCATTGAGCAAATGTGATCTCCATGTTTGGGGTACGAGATGCTATTGATGCAAAAATAATATTTGGGGGTGTACCTATAAGTGTTCCAACGCCTCCAATAGAGGCTCCATAGGCAATTGATAGCAAGAGAACTTTTGTAAATGGAAGATACTTTTTGTTATCCGACGGATTTTGCGGTAGCTCACCGATTATAGCCAGACATATAGGAATGACCATCAATACAGTGGCTGTGTTGCTAACCCACATAGAGAGAATATAGACCGCAATCATGAAACCAAGGATTATACGTGCAGGACTACTACCAATAATTTTGATTATATGTAGAGCAAATCGTTTGTGTAAATTCGACCGTTCCATTGCCAATGCAATCATAAAACCACCCATAAATAAGAATATTGCCTCATTTGCATACGATAATGTGACAGTTGATGATGGGGTTATCCCAAGTATAGGTAGGAGTATAATTGGTAATAGTGCAGTGATACATAAATTTATAGCCTCACTAATCCACCAAATGGCAATTAGTAACACCACTGCTATCATACGCCAAGCAGTGACACTTATAGAGGCAGGATGCGGAATTAGCATGATTATTGTAAAAACAACGAGTCCTAAAATAATCCCAAATATTTTTTGTTTTTGCATGAGTGTATAATTAAATATGTATGATTTAGTTAAGAAACTGTTTTAATTTGTTATCAGCATTTTATTACTACTCTTTTTGTACTCTTTTTTCAATGATTTTTGAGCTGTAGTCCACTACTATCTCGGCAAATTATCGAAAAAAGAGTACAAAAAGAGTAGTAATAAAATCACAAACAAAGATAATAAATAACTTTTATGTGTGGATAAAAAAAAGATAAAAGTTGTTTATT
>JAVVZN010000218.1:0-3555 GCA_036650555.1 Rikenellaceae bacterium | reverse complement strand
AGTTTAATAAGGCTGCTATGTCGCTGCCAACAAAAGGCACAAATAAAAATCTGAACTTTGTAGGTTTCACAGGCACAAGATATTTATCTAAAACGCCTGGTCCGCAAGTCGCAGTTCCAACACCCATCTGCGCTGCATCAATAAATATAGTGTTTTCTTTTGTTTTTGGAAGTTCATTAACATGTTTTGCCGCTGCTATTTCTGCTGTCGTGTATGGCAAGTATGAAAATTCGAACGGTTTATCAGAACGAATCATCAATCCATTACTAGAGTTGTCAGCCACCACCACATAACGACAATCAGTTCGATTACCAGTTGATTGTGGTTTCACATAATCATGGAACAACTCATCTGAGCTAGTGCTGCTATACGAGATTAGCCCACCACTTTTTCGGTCGGCATACGACTCGACACTACGTCCAAAATATTGCACATTAGAGAACATCTTACTCATATTAAATGAGATACCCATGCGAGCAACACTCTTAACCGACTCAGCTATTGAAATAATATCAAAATCTACTTCCATAGCTCCCGATGAAAGAACAGTGTAGTTTATATTAGCAGAGAATAATTTTTCATTTTTATTATTGAGAATATCAACCACAGTGTAGACGATTGCACTACGCTTATAATATTTAACATCAAAAGAAACAAGTTTCTGTGATGTAGAATCTAAACCGACTGCTTTCCACATTTTATCTCCGTTACGATCACGCAGGTCATTATCAGTAGGAGCACGATAAAAGTTCAACAACATTGGAGAACGAAGATATTCATTGCTCTCAAAACGATACGACTCAACAGCACCTGTTTCAGTGGAGAAACGCACGGTTGCAAGGTTATTGGTAAGTGTGTTTGTTATTCTATCAACTTTATAACGCGATCCAGATTTTTTCTCATCTGAATTTACAAATGCGAGTGGCTTATTAACAGGAAGCACAAATTGATCTGTTGCCATGGTTGTTCCCTTTGGAACCATCAAAGCATCAGCAACAGGTTTCCATTCTAGGTTTATAAATACCTCATCGAAATATTTACCGCTCTCTATCGCAGGAAGGTTAAAACGTTTAACTGCCCCTGGAGCACACTCAACATTAGTTGTACCACTCTGACGCTCACGTCCGAGGTTATCGGTGTATGTCCATTGCAGTATATAATCTTTGAGATCGGTAAAGTCGTGCCAGTTGTGCACTTCAAACTCAGGAGCAAGTATGCCACCACCTACATATTTTGTTTTTACATATTGGTAGACAGCCTTTACCTCAGATAGATGAGGATGCGGTTTGCGATCAGACGAGACAAGACCATTGATACAGAAGTTTCCAAAGCTAGGTGTATTCTCATCGCCATAATCGCCACCATAAGTTTGATAGATACGACCTGCTTTATCTTTTTCAAAAAACGATTGATCTACCCAATCCCACACCAAACCACCTTGTGCCTGAGGATTGCTTTCAAAAAGCTCCCAATAATCTGCCAGCGCACCAACACTATTTCCCATTGCATGCACATATTCACATAGTATGATTGGACGATTTGGCTTGCTATCTAAATACTCTTTAATCTGTGAAAGGGGACGATACATTGGAACAAATATATCGGTATGCGCCTCTTTGCCTGCGCGTTCGTATTGCACCATTCTGTTTTGTTCACGCTCTTTGAGAAGATTGTAGGTCTTAACGAAATTCACTCCATCGCCTGCCTCATTTCCCAACGACCATATTATGATTGAAGGATGATTTTTAGAACGTTCATACATGTTTAGAGTACGATATATGTGTGCCGATTGCCATGTAGAATCTTTTGCAAGCGATTTCTCACCATAACCCATGCCATGCGACTCTATATTTGCCTCATCAATCACATAAAGACCATATATATCGCACAACTCATACCATAGATGATTATTTGGATAGTGACTATTACGAACAGCATTTATGTTGTTGAGTTTCATAAGTCGAATATCTTCTTCCATCAGTTCTCTCGACACGGTGCGTCCTTTTTGCGAATGTTCATGACGATTAGTACCTTTTATCTTCAATGCCTTACCATTGACAAGCAATAAACCGCCACTAACTTCAACACTTCTAAATCCTACCAACGAACCAGTAATTTCGCTCTCACCATTAGCATTTTTAAGTTCAACAACGAGTTTGTATAGGTTTGGATGCTCAGCATTCCATGTTTTAACATCTTTTATCTCTTTTTGCGCGAATACGATAGGCTGAGAGTTGCCATGTGCTTTGAAGTCCTTTGTTTCCGACAACACAACATCTCCATTTGCATCAAAAAGTTTGTAACCAACAGATCCTTCACTCACATCTTTTAAATCTACACGAAGATCGAAAATGCCTGTTTTGTAGCTATCACGATCAAGGTTCGACTCCACCTCATAATCGGCTATATAACCTTTTGGGGTGGCATACAAAAACACGTCACGTTCTATTCCACTTAGACGCCAGAAATCTTGACATTCAAGATATGAGCCACTACTCCAACGGTAAACCTCTACGGCGAGCGTGTTTTCTGCTCCGAATTTAACTAGGTCTGTTATATCCCACTCTGCCTCGGTTTTTGAGTCGGTGCTATAACCCAATTTGTGACCATTCACCCAAACATAGAAAAAAGAATTAACTCCATCGAAATCAAGCACTATACGACGACCATTCCAACTATCATCAACGGTGAATGTACGACGATACGAACCCACCTCATTCTCTTCATTAGGAACAAATGGAGGATTGGGCTCACCAAACTCATAAGTGGTATTGACATATATCGCAGTTCCAAATCCTTGACGCTCCCAGTTTCCCGGAACTTCAATGTTGTCCCACGACGAAAGATCTGTTTCAGGCATGTAGAACTCTTTAGGACGGTATGCAGGATTTTTCATCCAACTGAATTTCCATGTGCCGTTTAAAGATTGGTAATAAGACGATGAAACAAAATCTCTATCAAGTACTGCCTTTTCATTTGCATAAGGCAATACTAATGTGTGTGGAGCAATTTTTCCGCTACCAAGAGAGTATTGACTCTGCCAATCGGCATTGTTTTGCGACATGACATTGCCTGCCATTGCAAATGTGAGTAGTAGTAATGTTGCGTTGAATTTTTTATTCATTTTTGAATTATTATTCGATATTTGCGATATGATACTGTGCACGTAGTTTTGTTAGCTCAATTTTCAAATCCTCTATAATTTTGCTATATTTAGGATTATCAATTAGGTTATTCATCTCCATAGGATCATTTTTAATATCGAAGAACTCCCAACATTTCACATCATGACCGTAGAAACGTATTAATTTATATCTGTCGGTACGAACGCCATAGTGGCGACGAACTGCATGTTCAGCAGGATATTCGTAGTAGCTATAATATAGAGACTTACGCCAATCTTTGGGGTTTTCACCCTTCAATAGAGGCAGTAGTGAAACACCATCCATATCTTTTGGTATCTCAACCCCTGCTATATCCAAAAATGTCGGAGCATAATCTATATTTTGAACTAGCTGATTGACAGACCCTTTTTTAAATTGTGATGGGAGCTGC
>JAVVZN010000217.1:0-3556 GCA_036650555.1 Rikenellaceae bacterium | reverse complement strand
GTTTATGCCTTTGCGCTTGAAATAATTGATCTCAAAAGGAAAGATCACGAACAGCTCATCAACATATTTTTTGATGAGTCTAACTCTGTTTTCACGCCATGCCCAAACTTTAGGGGCAATATAATAAAACGTTTTTATGCCTTGTTTCTTAGCAAACTTAGCTATTTTTAGATTGAAACCTGCATAATCAACCAGAACCACAACATCTGGAGCAAAACTCTTAATATCTTGTTTGCAAAGTGTTAGTTGTTTTCCAATAGTGCCAATATTTCTGAACACATCTTTAAACCCCATAAATGAGGTTTCGCGAATATGTTTTACCATACACTCTTTTCCTACGGCTTCACACATTTTGTCGCCACCCCAAAAACGAAATTTGGCATGAGCGTCGCGTTTTTTTATCTTTTTCATCACCTTTGAGGCGTGTAAGTCGCCTGATGGCTCTCCTACAATAAAATAGTACCGCATAATTATTACAACATTTTTTATCTATTACTTAATAGCATAAACTTAATTTTTATCTAGTAGTAAGTCTGGACGTAGAAGTTTGGTGCGCTCCATTGCCTCATTCTCCTGCCATTTTTCTATCTCTTTAAAGTTTCCCGACAGCAACACATCTGGAACTTTCCATCCATTAAACTCTGCTGGACGTGTGTAGACTGGTGGTGCAAGCAAGTCGTCTTGAAAGGTGTCGGTAAGTGCAGATGCCTCATCGCCAATTGCCCCTGGGATCACTCTTATAACACTATCTGTTATTATGGCAGCTGCAAGCTCTCCGCCTGTCAAAACATAATCACCGATAGAAATCTCACGAGTGATTAGGTGCTCTCTAATACGATGATCAATGCCTTTGTAATGTCCGCATAAGATAATTATGTTTTCAAGTATTGATAATCTATTGGCTATATGTTGATTAAACGTTTCACCGTCGGGAGAGGTGTATATTATCTCGTCGTAGTGACGTTCGCTCTTCAATTTTGTTATAAGAGCATATATCGGTTCGATTTTCATAACCATACCTGCCTCACCACCAAAAGGATAATCATCAACCTGATGATGTTTGTCTAAAGCATAATCTCGTATGTTATGAACCACAATCTCCACTAAACCTGCTTGTTGTGCTCGTTTTAGAATAGATTGATTCAACGGACTATCCAAAAGTTCTGGAACAACACTCAATATGTCAATTCTCATGCCTAATCGTTCTTTCTATTTACCTCATCATTCAACACTTCACTTATAAACGGATTTCCAGTTACCTCCGCAGCAAGTGTGGTATGGCTACCATGACCTGGAAATACTGTGATCTCACGATCTTTACCTAGCGGCAGGAGCTTAAATATTATACTTTTCATCAATTCATCATAATCGCCAGTAGGCAAATCGGTGCGTCCAATGCTCCCTTGAAATAGGGTGTCGCCTGTGAATAGTTCGCCGCTTTTTTCATTAAAGAACGATACTCCGCCACTTGTATGCCCAGGTGTAGGGATTATTTTAAGGATAGTATCGCCAAATTTTATCTCTTTTTCATCTTTTATATCAATATCTATATTTGGAGCAGTGAAATCACCAACGCTCAGACCGAACATCTCTGCTGAATGAGCTGCAAGTTTTAAAGTGGTGGCATCAAGCGAACTAACAGCAAATGGAATGCCATATTTTTCTGTTATATATTTTATTCCGAGAATATGATCTATATGTGCATGTGTGTTTAGTGCCATGATAGGTTTTAAAGATTTTGATTCTATGTAGTTTGTTATCCGATCAAATTCAAATTGCTCCACCGCGCCACAATCAATTATCACACATTGATTTGTGCTATCGTCACTTACAACATACGTCACCTCACGAAAAGGATTAACCGCAAAAATTTTTATCATATAATATTAATTTACAATATATTAGTGTTAGGTAAAAAACCAAATAATAATATTTATTAATCTTATGGATATATTTTTTACCTTTGCGAAGATAATAAAAATTTAATATTTTGGCAAGAAATAATAATAAATATCCTCTTATAGAGGCTTTAGAGATAATTGATATAGCTGCTGAAGGCAAATCAATAGGTAAATACAATGATCTTGTGGTGTTTGTTCCGATGACAATTCCAGGCGATATTGTTGATGTTCAGATAAATAACAAACGTCGTAGATTCATGGAGGGTTACGTCACCCGATACATAAAACATTCTGAATTGAAGTGTGAGCCATTCTGTTCAAATTATGGCGATTGTGGAGGTTGCACATGGCAAAACCTACCTTACGATCTTCAATTGAAATATAAACAAAAACAAGTAGTGGATCAATTGGAGCGCATAGGTAAAATTGCGTTACCAGAAATAAATACCATAATTGGATCGGAGAAAACACGTTACTATCGCAACAAACTTGATTTTGCTTTCTCTTCAAAACGTTGGGTAACACGCTCTGAGATCGACAAAGGTGAGCAATTCGACAATAGTCATGCTCTTGGTTTTCATGTGAGTGGGGCATTCGATAAAATTTTGGATATTGACATGTGTCATTTGCAAGGCGAGCCTTCAAATGAGATAAGAAACGAAATACGTCGTTACACCATTGAAAACGATTATTCATTCTATGATGTTCGTTCCCACGAAGGTTTCATGCGAAATGTTGTGATACGTACTGCATCGACTGGTGACACAATGGTGATTGTGATTTTTGCCTATGAAGATGAGTTGCTACGCAAGAAACTACTCGATCATCTAAAAGCTACTTTCCCTCAGATCACTTCATTAATCTACATCATAAACGAAAAACTAAACGATAGTTATTCAGATCAAGATGCCATTTGTTATGCTGGCAATGATCATATTATGGAGTTTATGGAAGAACTCAAATTCAAAGTAGGCGCAAAATCGTTTTTCCAAACTAATTCGAAGCAAGCTTATGAGCTATACAAAATCACACGTGATGCTGCTGATCTTCACGAAGATCAAATAGTTTACGACCTCTACACAGGCACAGGCACGATAGCTAATTTTGTGGCTCACCGATGCAAAAAAGTTGTTGGCATTGAGTATGTCAGTGAGGCGATAGACGATGCCAAAGTAAATTCCAGTATCAACTCAATCTCAAACACAGTGTTCTACGCTGGAGATATGAAAAAGGTGCTTACCGATAAATTCATAGCTCAAAACGGTAAACCAGATGTGATAATTTTAGACCCGCCGCGTGCAGGAGTAGATCCAGAGGTTGTGGTCACAATTCTAAATGCTGCCCCAACGCGTATAGTTTATGTAAGTTGTAATCCTGCCACCCAGGCTCGTGACATAGCTTTAATGGACGAGCTCTACAAAGTAACTAAAATTCAACCTGTTGATATGTTTCCACACACACATCATGTTGAAAATGTTGTGGTATTAGAGAGAAGATAAATCATGCAATTTATAAAAGCTGATACTATTCAAACATCGGATGGTTCAAACACATTGAAACATCCGATTATTGGAGACACATATCATTCAATAAATGGTGCACTTGAAGAGAGTGCGCATATCTACATAAACTGTGGATTGAAAATGATTCAATTT
>JAVVZN010000216.1:0-3566 GCA_036650555.1 Rikenellaceae bacterium | reverse complement strand
GTCGGTGTAGATGCCACGACCTGGATCAACGCCCATTTGTGCTAGTTTAACACGCTTCCATTTTGCTAAGGAATGTACCACTTCGGCAGGTGCATCGTTGAGATCTTTTATAGGGAATGTAACAGGGCGCTCTGTTCCATTTAAGTCATCGTTTAATCCAGTACCTTTCATCACAACCATCGGAGCGGTTACACGCAAAAGAGTGAGTTGTGCAGAGATATTAGCTTGAAACATATCTTTCACCATCTTAATCGCCTTTTCTGTGTTTTCCACACTACCTAAAATGTTTACATAACCTGACGGTTTAATCAAATTTGCCATATATTTCGTAGAATTGAGAATAATATTATTATTATAATTAATGATAAAATTGCTACTTGTCCAGTCAAGGCACGATAAAGCCGAGGAAATTTCGTTTTTCCAACACTATATTCGAGTGCGAAGAGAAGAACCATATAAGGAATGAGAAGAACAAGTAATGGATTACAACTCATTGCCCCCTTTATATCCATATTTAGCAGATGATGCAACGCTCTTTGACTCCCACATCCTGCGCATTCGTATCCAGTGAAAAGAAGCGATGGACATTTTGGAAAAACAGCATAATCCGATGGGTCGAATGTTTTATAAACCACAATCAACCCAACAACTACTACTATTATTAATGCGGTTTTAAAAATTCGTTTGCCTTTCATGATATTAGAAAAACATAAAAGGTAGTAAGCCTGCTATTATTGATATGACAAGTGCTATCGGATAAATTAAGGCTGAAAACAACGAAACTTTAACCCAAAGACCTGCCTTATATGATGATGATTTTGCAGCATCATAAAGCCCACTATTCCACTGATCTTCCGAGCGTAAAGCATAGACAAGCGACACAATACCTAAGGGCATACAACATAAGACTGTGACCAATATAGACTCAATAATCCATTTTTTAGGACGCTCAATTATGATTGTTTCTCGACGGTCATAGACAGGTGGACGCACTTTGTATAGAGGAGCAAAATCGGTAGGTGGCGGTGTGATATTTTTTTGATTTGCCTTCTCAAATTCAGCATGAATCTCTACTATCGAATCTGCACTCTGCCAATTGTCGAGGGTATCATACCAAACCATTGTTGAAGGCGATATGCTCTCTGCCATCAACTGTTTTAATGTGAACGGACCGTGCTGAACGCCATCGTGGCCTGTATAAAAATAATATCGTTCCATAACCATTAAATTTTATTTTGCTGCTTTTACAGATACCTTCTCTTTGTCGGTCAATTTTTTTGAGATCACTGAATACGGACCTGTTACAATCTTCATTGTGGTGTCTAATCCATTTAGTATCTCAATGTCGGTAACGTCTTGTATGCCTGTTGTAACTGGAACCATCTTCACAACAGAGCTATCTGCCTGCCAAGTGAATACAACTTCTGTGTTTTTTCCTTCTATCTCACGAAGTGCAATAGACTGAACCGGAACAGATATTGATTTTTTCTTTTCAGTGATAATATCGACAGATGTACTCATACCTGGACGCATAGGCGTTGGGTTTGTTTCGCTAATCAATTCTTTGTACGACTCTGGAAGAATAAAAATTATCACTTCAAAATTTGTGATTTGATCGGCAGTAGAAGTGGCTTTTGCTGTGTTTGCTATCTGAGTGACAACACCTTTAAAAACTTTACCAACATAGGCATCAACCTCAATGTTTGCAGTGTCACCAACACTTACTCTTACAATATCGTTCTCATTTACCTCAGCTTTAACCTCCATTTGAGTGAGATCAGCAAGGCGTAGCATCTCAGTTCCAGTCATCTGAACAGCACCAACCACACGTTCACCTATCTCAATACTTAATAGAGATACTGTGCCGCTCATAGGGGCATAGATTGTGGTTTTACGAAGGTTGTCTGTGCTCTCTTTCAAAGCAGCCTGAGAGTTTTTGATTCCAAACTCGGCAATTTTGTATTGAGCTTTCAAATTTTCATATTGTGTTTGACTTTTTTCAAAGTCGGCAAGAGTTATCGCACTATCTTCATAGAGCTTTTTGTTTCTTTTATAATCTATCTCTGCTTGGTCTAACTGCACTTTTATCTGCTCTTTCTGAGCCGATGATGAGTTTAACGATGCCTCAGATCTTTCAAGAATAGATTCATAAACATCGGGTTTAATTTTTAAAAGCAAATCTCCTTTTGTTACTTTCTGACCTTCAACTATGTTGAGTTCAACAATCTCACCCGACACGTCGGGAGCAATCTTAACCTCGGTCACCGGTTGGATTTTGCCATTTGCAGATATTATTTCCGTGATCTCTTTCTCACTAGGTGTCGAAATTTCTACTTCTGTTAAGATCTCATTTCCAATCCATCCTTGCCATTTGGCAATTACAAACAAAACTATTAAACTTATTAATGTTATGATTACTATCTTCATAACCGGCTTTTTCTTCTTTGCCATATTATATCTATTTTATTTTAATTAACACATTGATTTAAAACAACATTCCAATTGGAATGCCTTTGTAAAATTCGAGCACTTGAACCTTAAACACATAGTCATATTTTGCTTGTAGCATTTGTGCTTGCGCAATCATAAGGTTGTTTTTTGCAACGTTGTAGTCGGTTACTGTGACCGAACCTGCGCTCAACTTGCTCTCAGTATAACTTATCGACTCTTCATTTGCTCTTACTCGCGCTAATGCTGCATCGAATTTTTTCATTGCACCAATAGCATCGCTATGAGCTTGCTCTATATCTTTATAGAGTTTGATCTCCGCATTACGAAGGTTGTATTCGGCCTTTTGGGCATTGAAACGGGCTATCTTGACATTGTTACGCGCTGATAACTGATTAAGAATAGGGATATTCAAACTTATTGATAATGATGAACCTTTATTATCTTTTAGCTGACTCCAAAATTTATATTTTTCATATTGCACTCCTGCTGGTGTGGTCACTGGCAATGTTCGCGAATCTGAGTAGGCACTATTATATCCAAAATTTGCATTTAGTGACGGGTATAAACGACTTTGAGCTATTTTGATGCCACGAGAGGCTGATTGAAAACGATACTTTGCTCCTTCGATCTCTGGTAGTGACAGGGCGATGTTGTAGATGGTTTCAACATTTTCTTGCGGAAATATATTTGCAAGATCACTAATATCGGGAACCACCACATCGAAGTTTTCGAGCTCTTTTAACTCTAGTAACTGACATATATTTAGAATGGAGGTACGTAGACGATTTTGTCCATCGACTAGCGAATACTCTTCATTCGACATTTGTGCTTGCATATCGAGAAGTTCGCCTTTTGTTGCCGTTCCTGCATCAACAAGTTTCGACATGCGTTCGATATTTGTCTTTGAACTTTCTATCTGTTTTTCTAAGGTAACTATCAACTCCTTATTATATATGATCTCAAGATAGTAAAGAGCGATGTTTAGACTAATATCATTTTTGAATTTTGCCACCTCTTGTTTTGTTGCGAGCAAGTCGATCTGGCTCTTCTTCAATGAGTGATATTTCAACAATCCTTGAAAGATGGAGGTAGAGGCACTTGCACCAACACTGATG
>JAVVZN010000215.1:0-3570 GCA_036650555.1 Rikenellaceae bacterium | reverse complement strand
AATATGATCGGTGATAAGCATTATATCTCCAATATTAAAATCAGAATTTATGCCTCCTGCTGCATTCGACACGAGTAAAGTTTTTGCTCCTAGAAGGCTCATCACCCGCACTCCATAGCCAACTTGATCAGCACTATAACCCTCGTAGTAGTGAAATCTACCATTCATTACAACGACTTTACGATTTAATATAGAACCAAACACAAGCTCCCCCTTATGTCCTTCAACACTTGGTACAGGAAAATCATCTATATCATGATATTTTATACAAAAATCTACTTCCACACATTCAACGAATTTTCCTAGACCCGAACCAACAACAATTGCGATGTCGGGTGCGAAATCTCCGATTATATTACGGATTGAGTGTATTGTATTTTTGATTTTGTTTAACATAAGGAATTATTCTGTTAAAAAAGTGTTCAGCGGTGTTTAACCTACTATGATCAGCCTCCACAAACTCCACTTCGATTGGTATCTTGAACATTCTACGGCATAGATCGGCAGGTATCTTTTTACTACTTGCAAATTTCACAGCATCTTTCTCGGTTGTAATGATATTCACATCGTCGCCACAACTTGCTAATTTGCTAATTATAACGTTCAAATCTCGTTTTTTATATTGATAGTGATCAGAAAATATGATCGTATCAACCACATCGTATGATCTTTTGAGCTGATCTATGAAATCGGTTGGGTCAGCAATTGCCGCCATGGCAATCACGCGACTTCCTTTTTCAAGAATGGTATATCTATTTTTTTCAAACACAGGAACAGGTTCTTTTTGAACCATATGAGTGAAAAACAACGACTGATAAGGAAATAAATTAAGATATTTTGAGATCAAACGCATCTCAATAGGCTTAATATCGACAGGGGTTTTTGTTACAACAACTATCTGCGCCCTACCCATTCCGCTAACACTCTCACGAAGCCTACCCCACGGCAAGAGTTTATCGTCATAGAATGGTTTTGCATGATCGGTCAAAAGTATGTTCAACCACGTTTCAACATAACGATGTTGGAACCCGTCGTCTAAAATTATAAGATTTATATCTGGATTTTTTGCACGTATAGTTCTAATACCAACTCGCCGATCTTCGCAAACGGCGACAAGAATATCGGGAAATCTTTGTTTGATTTGTTTAGGTTCATCACCCACTATTTTACTTGATGATGAGGTAGAAACATCAAAAAAACCTTTTGTTTTTCTCTTGTAGCCACGCGACAATATTGCGATATTGTAGTAGGGCGACAACATTCTTACCAACATTTCAGTATGGGGAGTTTTTCCAGTTCCGCCTACCGAAAGGTTTCCAACACAGACAATAGGGATGTCGTACTCTTCGCTTTTGAAGATCTTCAGATCGAAGAACTTATTGCGAATCGACGTTACAGCCGCATAAATCCAAGATATAGGAACCGTTAGTAATTTTAGCATTTTGTCGTGTTGTTGCATCAACGAAGAAAATTCTTCGCACCAAAGTTAATATTTTATTTATTAATCAACAACAAAATATGTAAAATAGTTATTTTTAACTTGTTAAGCACATTATGATCCACATAGAAGCTGCTAAGAAGCTATTTTAATTTGTTTTCAAAATTTTATTACTGCTATTTTTGAGACTATTTTTTCGATGATTTGCCGAGATAGTAGTGGACTACAGCTCAAAAATCATCGGAAAAAGAGTACAAAAAGAGTGGTAATAAAATGCTGGTAACAAATTAAAACAGCGTCTAAAATGCCTCTGTCATATTGAAATAAATCAAAACCCCCTTAACTCCATGAGCTTTCCCCACATCTAGGCGGAAATTTTTGCCTGGCTGTATTTGTATACGCAGACCTGCACCATAGTTGAATTTCCATCTATCCCAATTTGCAGGAGTATTTCCGATTGTTCCAGTGCCACCCCAAAGAACATATCCGAATCGAGAAAGAAGTCGTCCACGCTCGTAATCCTCATGAGTGCCAAACATGTGACGAAATTCTACTATGCCGTAAGCCATACTTTTATCACGATATTGCCCAACATAATAACCACGCAGGTCGTTAGGAGAGCCGAAAGTAGGTAGTTCTGTAAACGGCACATCATTGAAACCAATTTGTGAACGAGCAGTCCATGCTAATGTGGCACGACGAAATAATGGTTGAAACTGTCGATATTCCAGATCCAACATTTGATAATTGTAACGTCCACCGGCATATTTACCATACACCTTTCCAATGGCGCTTAGAAACAAACCACTGAATGGGGTTGCCACATCGTTACGTGTGTCGTATTGCACTATCGCACCCAACCCCACATTCACAAATTTCTGACGAAACTGGTTGAAATATGGATCCGCTGCCATAACTGGATTTATCTTCCATGTACGCGCATAATTTATATCAAGCAACGTACCTACATATAGGTGTTTTTTAACCTCCCAAACAAATCGTGGATAAAACTGAATAGACTCTTTTTTGTAGCCTGTGGTAGAGTCGCTCATATGCACGCTTTTTATTTACTCAAAGCCTTTCCGTAGTAGTTGGCTGGCTCGTTACGATAGCCATAGCTTGCATATATTCGAAATCTATTCTCATTAAAAAATAGTGTTCCACCCCCAGCTATGACCACTGTTCCATTTAGTGACAGATTAAATCCTATCGGCAAAAACGATCGCTGCGACACAGAGTCATTTTTGCTAAGACGGAAACTTGCAAGCAATGCTCCTCCAATACCTATTGATGCCTCTGGAGTGTATGATGGACCACCTAAAATAGACAACCACACTTTTTTCTTTGCGCGTATAGAATCACGGCGCAACTTACGTTCGTATTGTTTTAATGCTCTTGGCGAAGAGATTGGATCAGGAGCATAAATAGTTTTATTTTGTGAGGCACGATACATCGCCTCCTCCGATTGTTTTATCTCTTCTTGAATTGCTACCGCAGATATAGAGTCTGCATTTACAACTTTTTTATCATTTTGACTATATCCGATAGTGACATTTACAGCCAAAAATAGGCTGACTGCAACTAATTTTACATCAATCATAACAATAGCTATCTATTTAAAATTTTGAAGGCTCTTCGCTACACTCCACTTTAACCACCTCTACACCTGCTCTTTTCAAAAGTTCAGGACCATCACTCAAGCGATAGTCGTCTGCATATACAACTCTAACTATTCCAGATTGGATAATTAACTTTGCACACTCAATACATGGAGATGCTGTAACATATAACGTGCCACCAGCGCTACTATTGCTCGACTTGGCAACTTTTGTTATAGCATTTGCTTCGGCATGGAGCACGTAAGGCTTTGTCTGACCTGTGACGCTATCTTCACACACGTTTTCAAATCCTTGTGGCGTGCCATTGTAGCCATCAGATATTATCATCTTATCTTTTATGATAAGAGCACCAACTTGACGGCGGACACAATATGAGTTTTCCGACCATATTCTTGCCATTCACAAATAACGAATGTCAAGTTGGCGTTGTTTCTCAGTTTCGTATTGTCCCATTAATATAGAAAATTATTATGTGGATAGTGCTTCAAATGAAGGTCACGCACCATTTTATAC
>JAVVZN010000214.1:0-3574 GCA_036650555.1 Rikenellaceae bacterium | reverse complement strand
ACGTACAGCTCCGATGTAACAGGAACTATTCCTAAAGAAATTGCTAATCTAAAAAAGATAGGGGTTCTGAATTTTGTTAAAATGAATCTAACGGGAACACTTCCCTCTGAGATAGGATCACTACCTCTTTTGAAAGATTTTGCTTGCTATGGAAACAAACTAACAGGTGTAATACCAAACGACATAACATCACATCATGAGTGGAAAAACTGGAACTCATCAGTAAATATCTATCCTCAACAAAATGGCTATGGTTTTGATATGGGGATATACGTATCAACCGATTATTCACAAGACGGCAAGATCACGCTTTTACAAAAAGCGACAAAAGGAAAAGGAGTCAATATATTATTAGTAGGAGATGGTTTTGTGGATCGTGATATGGATAGTGGCGGAAAATATGAAAAGGCAATGAACGATGCTATGGGGCATTTCTTTGATATAGAACCTACAAAATCATATAAAGAATATTTCAATGTGTATTCAGTAAAAGTAGTTTCCAAAAACGAAGTGTACGGAAACCCAGCAGCCTCAACAGCTTTTAGTGTTATGTTCGAGAAAGGCACAACGATCTCTGGGGATGATAGAAAATGTTTAGAATATGCGAATAAAGTGTTGGGCACAAATGCAAAAGACATTGTGGTGTGCGTTGTTGTAAATAGCCCTAAGTATGCAGGATCAAGCTACACATATTCCGATGGTTTCTCGTGTACTTACATACCATTAAATGATAATGGTGCTAGATTTGCAGGTGTTTTCCATCACGAAGTCATAGGACACGGCTTTTGTAAATTATTGGATGAATACACTTACAACAACGGCTATATCACAACGGCATACTTCAACTCGTTCAACACATATCGCAACACCTACGACATGGGTTGGAATATGACACTCAATATAGATGATGTGCCATGGAAACACTTTATAGGAGATGCCAGATACCCGATGGTGGGGCTGTTTGAAGGTGGATATTTTTATAAACATGGAGTATGGCGTGCCGAAAAGAACCAATGTATGAACAACAATATACCATATTTCAACGGACCTAGTCGTGAGCTGTTTGTCAAACGACTAAAGAAACTTGCCGGAGAAACCTACTCGTGGGATGAGTTTGTTGCCAACGACAAGTACGAACCATACACAGCTACTAAGGCACTAGATCCAACCTATAATCAACAACCGCTAGCGCCACCAGTATTTATTAAAGGCTCACCACGTAAAAAATAGGTAGAATTTAGCGTACTAAAATCTACCTATATATGTGGTTTTGTTTTAGGAGTTGATTTTTAGGAGTTGTTTTTTACTACATTACCAGAACTTTCCTTTTTGAAGAACAACACAAAAAACAACAATACAAAAGCAGATAAGCCGGTGGTAATACCAAATATTGAACTCCAGTCATAGACGTTAGGTTCTGGACGGAAATCATTTATCAAATCACCACAGAACAATGTTCCGATTAGCAGACCAACACCCCAAACCATAAGCGAAAGGAATCCTTGTGCAGCAGCACGTAGATCGGCAGGAGCTTTTTTGTCGGTATAGACTTGACCACCCACAAAAAACAATCCAAAGATCAATCCATGAACCAAAATTCCACCTATATAAAGAGCGTTAGAATCGAGTTCAACACCAGCCCATAACATTCCGTAACGAGCAATCATAGCAATCAATCCTAGAGCAAGAGCAAATTTCATTCCTGCCTTTTTCATGATATATGTGGCAAGTAGTAAGAAAAAAGCCTCTGCCACTTGACCAATGCTCATGGTGACGGTGATATATTGGAAATCTTTATTTTGCAAAAACTCAGCCCCAAAATTATAAAATAGAGCAAACGGAATAATCGCCATTACAGCTGTTGCCATAAACACAGCATAGTTTCTATCTTTCAACATTGCAAAAGCCTTCAGCCCGAACACCTCTGATAGCTTAAACTTCTCTTTAGAGCAAGACGGAGGCGTGTTTGGTAGGGTGAGGTTTATCAGAGCAGTGACCACTGCCACCCCAGCTCCACATAATAGTGGAAGGCTACTACCATCAAAAGATTGTATGTCGAATATGTTGATAGCCACCAAACTGAAAGCACCAGCGGCAATCCAACCCAACGTTCCAAACATACGGATACGTGGGAAATCTTCAGCTGCACTATGTTTTAGAGAGATGGTGCTTGTGAGCGCCCATGTAGGCATATAGAATATCATTGCCACCAACACACATACAAAAAGCAGCGTGGTGTTGGATGTTGATGCTGCAAAAACGAGCAAAACAGCGGTTATGATGTTCGATACGGCAAGCACTTTCTGCGCAGAAAACATACGATCGGCAATAGCACCAAAGATAGGTGAGGCATTTGATCCAATAGCCATAGAACTTAGGATCAGCGATTTCTGGAGGGCAGTTGCACTAATATTAGTCAGATAAGCAGCCATAGGAACCCACCAAACGGCAAGTAGAAGATACTGCATAAACATCATCAAGCCAAGTTTGGCGAACTTTGTTGGGTTAGTCATAATACAAATAAGTTGTAGGTTAGTAGTACGATTTAGAAGCTGTTTTGATTTGTTATCGAAATTATTTTATAGCTATTTTTGTCCTAGTTTTTGTTCTGAAAATTCGATTTTAGCGAGCTAAATGAGGATTTTCAGAGCGAAAACTATGGCAAAAAGAGCCGAAAAGAACAAAATTAATAAATTAAAACAGCTTCTTATTAATCGCACACAAATGTACAAAAACAATTACAATAAAAAAAGGATTGTGACATTATTATATCACAATCCTTTTTTTTGAAAGCCTTTTTCTTACATTTTGCTATTTTTCCATCTGCGGAATATTTACCGATGTTTCACTATCACCAATAAGATGTTTACTGAAGTAATCGCCCATCTTCCAGAAAAAATACTCATCCATATTGCCGAAGCCATGACGCTGACCTGGCAAGATCAACATATCGAAACGTTTATTAGCACGAATTAGAGCATCAACAACTGTAAGCGTGTTTGCAGGATGAACATTATCATCTATATCGCCATGTATTAACAATAGATTTCCTTTGAGATTTTTTGCGATCTCGGAGTTCTTTGCAATTGAATATTGGAATGTGGTGTCGCCTTTCTCGCTAACAACTTCTTTTACACCATGATGTTTCTCACTCCACCAACGATTATAAATGTTGTTCTCATGATTACCAGCGCACGACACTGCAACCTTAAAGAAATCCGGATAAGTGAGGATCGCAGCAGTACTCATAAATCCACCACCTGAGTGACCGTGTATTCCAACTTTTGTTCTATCAATAAAATTGAAACGATCTGCTAACTGCTCCACCACCGCTTTCTTATCTGCCAATCCGTAATCACGCAAATTGCCATAGCCATAGTTGTGATACCATTTTGAACGACTAGGATGTCCGCCACGATTTCCGACTGTCACTACTATAAATCCAAATTGAGCAAGACGATCAATACGATTATTAGGACGAGCAAACTGAGTGTTTACAGCCTCTGTTTGAGGACCTGGATAGACATATTCTATGATTGGATATAGTTTTGTTGAGTCAAAATCAAAAGGCTTG
>JAVVZN010000213.1:255-3575 GCA_036650555.1 Rikenellaceae bacterium | reverse complement strand
ACAGGGGCAGGTGAAAACTTTATAGCAGCAGGCGATGGTCTTACTATCGTGGCTCTTGCCGATGTGTTCCAAGACAAACTAGACGCATGCCGTAAGTTCCTTGCTGAGAAAGGTCAAACTATCACTGACGACATGTGTTTTGTTGGTTTCGACGCATATCAAAAAGTGATGGCAACCGATGTTGATCTTGTTATCTTAACTACACCTCCTTACTTCCGTCCAGAACATTTCAAAGCGGCAGTTGATGCAGGAAAACATATATTTAATGAAAAACCTTGTGCCGTGGATTTGGCTGGCGTAAAAACAATTATGTTGGCAGCTAAAAATGCCGACATGAAAGGTCTTTGCGTTAGAAGCGGTACCATACGTCGTTCGCAAAGAGATTGTATCGAAACATACAAAAGAGTTTGCGACGGTGCAATAGGCGAGATTGTAAGTGCTAACGTTATGCGTAACGGCGGTGCTTTATGGGCTAAAAAACGTCAAGCAGGTTGGAGTGACATGGAATATATGTTGCGTAATTGGGTTAATTTTAACTGGTTGTCTGGTGATCATATTGTAGAACAATTTGTTCATGAAATAGATCAAATACATTGGTTTACAGGTAAAATGCCAGTTAGTGCCACAGGTTATGGTGGACGCCAACGTCGTGTCACTGGTGATCAATTCGACTTCTTCTCTATATGCTACCAATACGAAAATGGTACGCGTCAGCAATGTTCTGCACGCCAAATAAACGGTTGTTCAAATGGCACAACAATAATGCTTTACGGAACCAAAGGCTACACTAACTGTGCGGGTAAGATATTTAATATGGACGGCACTGTGGCTTGGGAGTATCCTTATCCTAAAGAGGGTGATGCAGATCAATCAATGGCTGTTCTTAATCCATTCGTACAAGAGCATATCATACTTGTGAATGCTATTCGTCGCGGTGAGAAACTAAACGACACAATCGACATAGCAAACTCAACCCTTATGGCAATCATGGGACGCGATGCTGCCTACACAGGGAAAACAATCACAACAGAAGAGGCTCTTGCATCGGATGTTAAGATCGGACCTAAAGTAATAGCAATGGGTGCTGTACCTGAGTTTAATGAAACAATTCCAGTTGCTGGAACACCTAGTAGCGCAGAATAATTAAAACAGCTTCTGAGTTTTGTTTTGAAATTCAGACTGTTTCTACTATAAAAACATAGAAAAATGAGATTAAAAAATATTTTTATCGCTTTTGCTGCAATGATAATGGCAGCGAGCGTTACCGCGCAACCTAAGTTTCAGAAGTCTGTAATGTGGGGAGTAGTTGGTATGGAAGGAAGTAGTGTTGTAGAAAAATGTAAAGCTATCAAAGCTGCTGGTTTCGATGGTGTTGAGTTTAATAGTCACATGAATAGAGAAGAGTGCAAAGCAGCGCTTAAAGCGTCGGGGCTTGTTGCCTCTTCTGTTTGTAATTCTCAACATTGGACCTACTTAATGTCTAGCCCTGATGCTAAAGTGCGTCAGCAAGGTGTAGATGCAATGATTGTTGCAATGGAAGATGCCAAAGCATATGGCACAGATGCAGTGTTGCTTGTGCCTGGTCGTGTTTCTGAAGATGTTAGTTATGATGAGTGCTGGAACAGATCAACAGAATGTATCAAAAAACTTGTTCCTATCGCAGAGAAGATGGGTGTAACAATGTGCATTGAGAATGTGTGGAACAATTTCTTATTATCTCCAATGGAGGCAGCACGTTATGTTGATCAATTCAAGAGTAAGCGAGTTAAGATGTATTTTGACTGTGGCAATATCTTACCTTACGGTTGGCCAGAACAATGGATCAAAATCTTAGGTAGTAAAGTAGGTCGTATTCATGTTAAAGAATATAGTAATAAAATAGCATCGAAAGAGGGTAAAGGTGCTGGTTTTCGTGCCCCACTTTGCGAAGGCGATGTGTCGTGGAATAAAGTCATCGACGCGCTTGCTAACGCAGGTTATTCTCCATGGCTAACAATTGAACATCACGGTGGCGACACTGCTGAAGGTCTAAAAGATCTTGCCACACGTCTTGATTGTATCATTGCAAAAAAACCGTTTATTAAATAATTAATCATGAGTAAACCAATAACCGCCATAGTCCTTGGAGCAAGCGGACGTGGAAAACTCTATGGTGACTACTCTTTGGAGCATCCAGATGAGCTTAAAATCGAGGGTATAGCCGAAGTTGTTGAAACCAGACGTAACATGTATGGTGATAAATATGGTGTAGCAGCAGAGAATCGCTGTGCAACATGGGAAGAGATTTTAAAACGCGACAAATTTGCCGATGCTGTAATCATATCTACCCCAGACCATCTTCACTATGCACCTTGCAAAGTGGCAATCGACAAAGGCTACGAAATATTGTTAGAGAAACCGATAGCACAAACTGAAGAGCAGTGTAGAGATATTGTTGCTTACGCAGAGAAACACAACAAAGTGGTTTGCCTAACGCATGTGCTCCGCTATTCTCCTTACTTTCTGATGATAAAAGATGTTATCGACTCAGGAAGGATAGGTGAGGTGTTAAGCATCCAGCATTTTGAACCTGTGGATTGCATCCATTTCAGCCACTCATATGTGCGTGGTTCATGGCGCGATAGTAAAAGAAGCACCCCATTTATTCTTGCTAAATCAAGTCACGATCTCGACATGATCTATTTTCTACTAGGAGGTAAAAAATGCAAGAAAGTGCAAGCCTATGGATCATTAACTCATTTTAAAGCAGAGAACGCTCCAAAAGGATCGGCAGAACGTTGCACAAAATGTGCACATGAGGTTGAAAGTAAATGTCCGTTCTCAGCATTAAAAATATACTACCGCGATAGAACATGGTTGTATGTGTTTGATCTACCAGCAGAAGAGTCTAAACAAGGCGATGCTATTCTAAACTTTTTGGAAACCACTCCTTACGGCAAGTGTGTGTATCATTGTGAAAACGATCAACCCGACCACTACGTCATGGCGATGGAGTTTGAGGGAGGCACAACATGCAACATGTCGGTTGAGGCAATGACTTCATATAGTGGTAGAAGAACTCGCATAATGGGAACCAAAGGCGATATTGTGGGCGATATGGAAACATTCACCGTAACCGACTTCCTTACCAGAACCTCAGAAACAATAAATGCTGAGGCGCACGACGCAGCCAACTACAAAAATGCTGGTCACGGTGGTGGCGACGAAGGCATGATCCGCGATTGGTTAGCAGCAATACGCACCAAAGATTCTTCTTTAATGACCTCTCCTCTAAGCGACTCACTCGAAAGTCACTTGATAGCTTTCGCAGCGGAGCGTTC
>JAVVZN010000213.1:0-236 GCA_036650555.1 Rikenellaceae bacterium | reverse complement strand
GAGAAGTATAATGTTGTTGTTGTCCGATAAAAATTTCAAATGTAGCGTGTAATCATCTTATTTACTTTTGCTTATAGCATATTTATACACTATGTGGCTTGGAAGTTTTTATCGGATAACAAATAGTAATGGCATCTATGTAAATGGATGCCATTACTGTTTTTGTAGACTATTTATTCAAGCCAAGGTAAGAATTTATCGTAACCGTCTCCACGATAACGTCTTGATATAGCCAT
>JAVVZN010000212.1:0-3606 GCA_036650555.1 Rikenellaceae bacterium | reverse complement strand
CGTGCTTTTGCATGCTCTAGCTCCTCAAGGATAAATGCTCCTGCTCCTTCACCGATGACAAAACCATCGCGACCAGTGTCGTATGGACGTGATGCTGTTGTTGGATCATCGTTGCGTGTAGAAAGCGCTTGCATCGAACTGAAACCGCCAACACCTGCCTCGATAACTGCTGCCTCTGAACCTCCTGTCACCATAATGTCTGCTTTACCTAAACGAATAAGGAAAAGAGAATCAATGATAGCGTGATTTGAAGATGCACAAGCCGAAACCGTTGCATAGTTTGGTCCGCGGAATCCATGTTTAATAGAAATTTGACCAGCAGCGATGTCTGAAATCATTTTAGGGATAAAGAAAGGGCTGTAACGTGGAATTCCGTTACCTGTTACAAAACCCTTCGTTTCTTCCTGAAATGTTATTATACCACCAATGCCCGATGCCCAAACTACTCCTGCTCTATCAAGATCAATTGTTTCAGTGTTTATACCTGAATCTGCAATTGCTTGATTAGCTGCAACAATAGCATATTGAGTAAAGAGATCATATTTTTTTACCTCTTTACGGTCAAAGTGATCGCTGGAGTCGTAACCTTTAACTTCACAGGCAAATCGTGTCTTGAAATTAGTTGCGTCAAATCGTGTTATAGGTATAGCTCCGCTCACACCTTTTTCAAGGTTTGCAAAGTAATCCTCGATATTGTTCCCCAAAGGGTTAATAGTTCCAATTCCTGTTACTACAACTCTTTTTAATTCCATGACATTTCGTATTATTTGAAAAATAATTAATTTGCTGTAACTGCTAAGGTTAGATTAGTTTTTTTTGCTTTCGATGTAGCTGATAGCGTCACCAACTGTTGTGATTTTTTCAGCATCTTCATCTGGGATTTGAATTTCAAATACTTTCTCAAATTCCATGATAAGTTCAACAGTATCCAATGAATCTGCACCAAGATCGTTAGTAAAATTTGCAGTTGGAACAGCTTCGGCAGCAGAAACGCCTAGCTTTTCTACGATAATCTCAACAACTTTTGAAGAAATTTCTGACATAATTGTAATTTTTTAAGTTTAACAATTGTTCTTCCCACAATAAAAAAATAGAGCGGGGAGCAATAATTTTTGCAAAGTTATGTTATTTTACTTTAATTTTGCCAAATCAAACGATATTTTTTTTACCACTTATCACCATAAACCATCTTAAATTATTGATAATGACAAATATAGCCATCTTTGTTTCGGGGTCAGGAACTAACGCCGAAAATATAATTTCCTACTTTAAAGGGTCAAAAAAAGTAAAAGTCAAGATTTTGCTCTCAAATAAGTCCGATGCTTTTGCTCTGGAAAGAGCCAGAAGAAATGGTGTACCGTCACTCGTTTTCTCTTCAAAAGAGTTGCGCGAGAGTTCGCTTGTAGAAGACGCTTTGGAAAATTGTGATGTTGATATTATAATATTGGCAGGATTTTTATTACTATTGCCTAAGAAAATGATTGATAAGTACAGGGGTCGTATAATTAATATTCATCCGGCGTTGCTACCTGCTTATGGAGGTAAAGGCATGTATGGTGAGAATGTTCATAAGGCAATTGTGGCGGCTGGAGAAAAAGAGTCGGGGATTACGATCCATCATGTAAATGAAAATTTTGACGATGGAAGTATTATTTTTCAAGCCAAATGCTCCTTATCACCCTCCGAGAGTGTTGAATCGTTAGCTGCGAAGAAGAGTTTATAGATAATTCATTATATAGTAACCATAAAATTTGAGTCATGAAAAAAGTAATGTTAATTTTTGCGATGATTGTTGCAATGTCGGGTTTCTCCTCTAATTTAAAGGCTCAAGATTACAGAGCCGGGATTGGTTTGTCGTTGGGTGCGCCTATGGGGTTAGACTACAAACAGTTTTTTTCTCCACGTTCAGCCATCAATGCCACTTTTGGCTATACATTTCAATACAATGCGCTTACCATTGGCGCTGTCTATCAATATCATATGCCTATCGTTGAGAATCTGAACGCCTATGTGGGTGCAGGTGTTAATTTTGGCGCAATGTATATGGGCGATGAGTATTTCTATCGTGGTAGTGAGTTCTTATTTGGATTAACTCCAAACGTTGGTGTTGAATATAAATTTGCAGGTGTTCCTATTGTTTTAGGTTTAGATTACCGCCCATCGGTAAATTTCTCTGTCAAATCACAGTGGAACCAAGCCGCATTAAAGGTGCGTTATACTTTTTAATTTTTACTAGTGCCATCAATAACAAATTAGAACAGCTTTTAAGAAAAAAGTACGTGCATAAAGTATTTTCAGGAGCTGCTTATGGTGGCTCATATGGTTTGTATTGAGGTAAGATATAATTTTTAAGAGAAAACGATATATTTTATTCATATCTTCAGAAATACTTTAGAATCATTATGCTTATTTGTACTATAATTATAACTAAAAAATTATAACTAAAAACTCAAATTATGAAAAATTACTCTAAATCAGTAGCAGCTGCATTTTTGATGTTGGGATTTATCTTCACAGGATGTAGTGATGATAAAAATTCAGAGCAGACTCCATTTGACAAAACAGTAGCAGCATTCCAAAAGGAATTTCCTAATGCCCAAAACGTAAAATGGCAAAAGAAAAAAGGACACGATGTAGCAACATTTACAACCCCATCTACAACAAAAGCAGCAACAAATCCAGTAAGTAGCGCATGGTATCTAGAGGGAAGCACTCAATGTGCCTATGCAGAAATTGAAATATCAGCTACTCAGCTCGATAAAGACGCACCTAAAGTTGCAGCAGCATGGAACGCATCTCCTTATAAAACACAAGGATTTGTGCTAGAAGACATCGACGTATTGAGCCATGCCGACAAAACATCGGTCTACAAATTAGAAGTTGAGAAAGGCGAGCAAGAAATTGAACTTTTTTATAGTAAAGAGGGTGTTTTATTATGCGAACAACCCGACGCTGACAATAAAGATGATGAGCAAGAAAATGAACCTTGCCCACAAGCAATCTACGATTTTATAACTGCTAATTTCCCAGGCGCAGTGATTGTGGATTTCGACTTGGAAGATGAAGACCCATCAAATGTTTTTTACGAAGTAGAAATTTTCGTAGGAAATGTTGAAAAAGAGTTGATCTTCAGTAAAGATTTCAAATTTGCCTATTCTATCGTAGAAATAGAAGAAGAAGCTCTTCCGGAAGTTATTAAAAAGGCATTTATTGCTTTGGCATCCGACACAGAAAGCTGGAGCGATATTGCAAAAATGGAGAACGAAAAGCAAAAAGTTATAGGTTACCTACTAGCAGTTGAGGATGAAAAAACCGAAATTGAAAAAATATTCAAGGTAGACGCAGAAGGAAAAACTATCAAATAGTTTTTCAAAACATATTAATACAAAGCATATTAATATATTGTTGTTCGGTTAAAAATGATACCCTATCTCAATGTAAACCCTAGGAGCTACCTCGGCAACTCCTAGGGTTTGTATTAAGGTAAGGCTAAGAAGTTGTTTTATTTTATTATATTTGTAAAACATGATTTTATAGCAGCTATGAATATTCTTATTGTTGAAGACGAACCTCCTATCTTACTGTCTGTTGCAAATTGTTGTCGTG
>JAVVZN010000211.1:0-3608 GCA_036650555.1 Rikenellaceae bacterium | reverse complement strand
AGCTCGAATATTGAACTATTTTCAGATGGTGGTACAACTTTGTCAGCATCGCCTATAACTAGTATAATAGGTATGTGTGAAAGCTTTTTAATGTTGTCTATTGGATTGCCTTTCCATTTTGTTGCTGCCTCTACATCTTTATATCCATAAACTTTTAACAGTTGTTTGGTATCAGATGTGCTACCTTCGCCGCTACCTAATCCCATAGGCCAACTTTTAAAATCTAATACAGGAGCATCTGCATAAATTGCAGCCACCTTACCTGCATTCTTTGCTGCCCAGTTGAATACTATAAGTCCTCCGCGGCTCATACCCTCTAAAACAACTTTTTTGCTCAGCCCTGCTTTTGTCATACGCTTGTAGAAATCATCCCAGCGTTTACAAGCTACTGGTGCTCCATACAAATCGGCAACATCGCAATAAGCTAAATGAAACCCTTTTTCAAGTAGTGCAATATCTGTTTGAGGTTCGTGATTCCAAAAACGTGCGCGTATTATCCATGGATTGCCTTTGGCGGCTTGTTTTGGTTCTACAACCATGTCTTGACCAATTTTGTGACCTTTATAACCGTGAAAATTAAATTGATTAGAAGATTTTAGACTTATCTTAAAATCGGTTGTCACATTTAATATTTGTTGAGACAAACGTTTTGCAATGATTGTTGCCCCCTTTGCCGATGGGTGTAATCTGTCTGGAAGTAATTCCTTATCCCATTTGTCAGAGAAAAGATGATATAAATCAATAATTTCTAATGAGTTTTCATATGCTAATGCCTCTATTGCTGGAATAATTTCTTTTTCGTAAACATCATTTGCCCCTTTAAAACTTCCATTTAAAAGATAGCAGCGCACAGGTTTAAGTAGTATGATCCGCGGATTATTCGGAAGTGATTTATAAGAGTCGATCAATGTTTGATAGTCTTTCTTAAAGTTCTCTTTTATAAAATCTCTGTTAAAATCTTTTGAGTCGTTTGTCCCAAGTTTTATAAGCACAATATTTGGCTTGTAGTCTAATGAAGCCTTGTATGCAGTAACTTTGATGTATGGGCTATCACCGCAATTCATTAAAGTAGTGCCGCTTATACCGAAATTTTTCACTTCAAATCCGTTGCCAAGCATACATCCTAGTTGTACAGGGTAGCTATTTTTATCTCGATCCACAATCCCTGCACCATAGGTGATGCTGTTACCTACGCAGGCCACTCTTGTGGGTTGTGCAAATGCGATATTATTACAGAATAATAATCCGCATATAAAACATGTTAATGTAAATAATATTTTCTTCATAATTAAAGAATATAGGTTATTGTATGTAAGTTATATGTTACAAAAATAATATAAATTTAGGCACTATCTTCTTTTTTTGTTAAAATGATGCCTTTCCTTAATGCAAGGCATCATTTTAATTGGACAATGATAAATTAGCAATCTAGTAAAAAATAATAGTCAAATGTTTTACTACTTTAAATAAAAATATTTACCTTTGCGGTTGCAATATAAGGTATAATTATGGAGAATTATGAACCAACTCGTGGGCTTATTTTACAAATATTGAAAACGAGGATGGCGTTTCGCCAAACATTACAGCGTATACTAAAGCGCAATAACATGGACATGACTTTTGAGATGCTACAAATCATGAATTGTTTATGGCATGAACAAGGTGTAAGTCAGCAAATTTTAGCGGAAAAAACGGCTAAAGACAAAGCGTGTCTAACTAATTTGATGACCAATCTAGAAAAGAAAGGTTGGGTGGTTCGCCGGGAAGATCCAGACGACAGACGTAATCGCTTAGTTTATCTTACAAAGCAAGGGAGGCAAATAATCGACACTGTTCGGCCGCTTATCAAAGATCTATATTCCAATACAGGAATAAAAATGGGAATAGATGAAATAAGCATGTGTATTAATCAATTAAAGAAACTGGATGAAATACTCAATCAGTTATAAAATTTATACGTTATTATTCTGTGTGTTACTTTTATCGTTATCGCCCAAGGTAATGGCACAACAATCAACTCGTTTTATCCCGATAAATGAACTTTTTAGATTGGGTATAGAGAATAGTTTACAGCTGAAGGAATCAAAGATTCAAGAAGTAATCACTGATGAGCAGCATAAAAGTGCCTTGACAGAGCGTATGCCCGATATACAAATTGGTGTAAGTGCAGGAGTCATAGGTCAGCCTATTATGTTCCAGAGGGGTCTCTCTTCTCCAACGCGCCCAGATGTTCCAAATTGGTCGCAAAACTACAATATTGAATTAACACAGCCACTCTATCAAGGAGGAAAAATCCAGTACAACATACGAAAAGCCGATATACAAAAGCAAATTGCATCAATTGTTTCAGCAAATGATAAGGCAGAGGTGAAACTGATATTGTTGCGTCAATATATGGCACTCTTCACCTACTACAAGCAACGCGATGTTCTTTATCGAAATATTGAAGAGTCGGAGAGGCGACTAAAAGATATTAGCAGATTGCGAAAAGAGGGAGTGCTTACTCGTAATGATGAGATACGTAGCCAGTTGCAACTGACCAGCGACCGTATGGCATTGCAGGAGTCGGAGAATAGTATCACTATTGCCTCTCAGCAACTAGATATTTTATTAGGACTTAATGAAACATTGGTTATTGTGCCCGACACCACTCTGTTATACACCAATCTAAGTATGCGCGACTATGAATCTTATGTGCAACTTGCCTATGAAAATTATCCAGGCATGCAGATAGCTCGTAGCAACATACAACTTTCTGAGAACGATATAAAGCTCACAAAATCTAATTATCTGCCAACATTATCTTTACGTGCTGGGAACATATTTGCACGTCCAGTGAGTTCATCTATGGCTGATATGTATAATAACAACTGGAATATTGTGCTTAGTATATCCTACAAGCTATCATCTCTTTACCATAATAAACATCGTGTTCAAGAGGCAAGGCAAATGGTTCAGCTTCGTCATAGTAACGAGGAGCGGTTGATGCAAGACATTCGTATGCAGATCAAAAGTGCCTACATCCGTCATGAGGAGGCCTTGACTCGTGTGGAGGCTTTCAAGTTGTCGGTGAAACAAGCAGAGGAAAATTATAGAATAGTGCAAAACCGTTATCTAAACCAACTCTCTATTCTTACCGATCTACTAGATGCAAGCAGTGTGCGTTTGGAGGCGGAGTTGCAATTAACAACAGCGCGAGCGCAGTGTGTATATACATATTATGAATTACAACGTGCTTGCGGTAATTTATGATTTAAGAAATAGAACAAAATGGGATTATTGATGGCACGAGTAAAAATTTCCAAGCCCCCTAGCATATGATTATACTATAAATCAAAGTAGATCATACGATTACACACTACATTCGAAATTTTTACCTGACAGCAATAATAATGTTGCAATAATTTAATACTACTTTATTATGTCGAATTTACATAATAAGCGCAAACAGCTTAAACAGCTTAGAATAAGAAATATAACTATAAATACTATCTGTATATTATTGGTATTGTCGTGTATATCATGGACGATAAGCTATTTTTGGAAATATGTAAATTATGAAATTACCAATGATGCAATGGTGGATCAATATATTGCGCCACTAAACA
>JAVVZN010000210.1:0-3626 GCA_036650555.1 Rikenellaceae bacterium | reverse complement strand
CTTAATAACGCCTTGTTGTTTACCAACCTTAATAAACGCTGCCACAGCTTTATCGAGATGTTCTGTTTCGTGTCCTGCTGAAACTTGCACACGAATACGAGCTTGATCTTTTGGAACTACTGGATAATAGAAACCTGTTACATAGATTCCTTCGTCGAGTAGTTTTGTTGCAAAATCTTGAGAAAGTTTTGCATCATAAAGCATCACTGCACATATTGCCGATTGAGTTGGTTTTATATCAAAACCTGCTGCAATCATTTTTGTGCGGAAATGTTCTACATTACGAACCAATTTATCGTGCAGTTCATCCGACTCACCTAACATCTTAAACACCTCAAGTGAAGCGCCAACTACTGAAGGAGGAACTGAGTTTGAGAATAGGTATGGACGAGAACGCTGACGCAATAGCTCAATAATCTCTTTTCGTCCTGTGGTGAAACCACCTATGCTACCACCCATAGCTTTTCCTAGTGTGCCAGTAATAATATCAACCTCGCCACGAACATTAAATTGCTCAGTTACACCACGACCTGTTTTTCCAACAACACCTGCTGAGTGACACTCATCAACCATGACAAGTGCATCATATTTTTTGGCAAGCTCACATATTTTATCCATTGGAGCCACATTACCATCCATAGAGAACACACCATCGGTTACTACTATTCTGAAACGTTGTGCTTGAGCAAGTTTTAAACACTCCTCCAACTCAGCCATATTGGCATTAGCATAACGATAACGTTTAGCCTTACACAAACGCACGCCATCAATGATTGAAGCATGGTTTAAGGCATCAGAAATAATTGCATCGTTTTCGCCCAACAAAGGTTCAAACACACCACCATTAGCATCGAAACAAGCAGCATATAAGATAGTGTCTTCAGTTCCGAAATAATCAGATATAGCTTTCTCCAACTCTTTGTGAATGTCTTGAGTTCCGCATATAAAACGCACTGACGACATGCCAAAACCACGAAACTCCATAGCTTTCTTCGCGGCTTTAATCAAACGAAGGTTATTGGACAAACCCAAATAGTTGTTTGCGCAGAAGTTCAACACCTGTTTTGAATTAACCTGAATTTCAGCTTGCTGTGCTGAAGTTATGATTCTTTCGTTTTTGTAAAGCCCTGCCTCTTTTATAGAAGCTATCTCAGCTTTAAGAAAATTTTTAATCTCTCCGTACATAATATAAGAAGTTTTAATTTAAGCACATGGTGCTTTTATTACTTTGGTTATCATTTATACTTGCAAATGTACACTTTTAAATATATTACTCATAAGAAAATCCGACATTTTTTTAGTTTCATATTATTATAGCCTATTATGATTAGTAGTTAAAATGCACATTAGACATATGTTAGGTGTAATTAACGCATTGGAAACAACCAATATAAATAACAACTAACAAAAAGTAGTTAGGAGGGTTAAGATAAAATTTAATGATAAAAAGCAAAAAAATACAATATGGTTAGATTTTTGCAATGCAATATCTAAAACATATTCTTATGAACAAAAATAAAAACAATCCTACGACAAAAGATGGAAACTCCACCAGAGGATTAATAATTAATAAAGCAAATGAGATCATAAATTCGATAGGTATGGTTGATTTCCGTATAGAATATCTTGCACAATCACTCTCTATCTCACCGGGTAATATAACATATCACTTTCCTCGCAAAGACGATATTTCATCTGCAATATGGATGCAGTGTCAAAAAGATATATCTTCGTCGATAGATGGTTATATCACACCATTCATTGATATAAAACAGTTATATCTGTTTTACAGATATATCATAACCACTCTATATTCATATAGAGGAGTTGCTGCCTACATGCTTGGCGATTGTGGGGTTATAGATCGTGAGAAGATATTTTTCCGCGACTTATGGCGATTGGGACATGCACGTTACGACAAGATTTTAGATCTGCTCTCTAGCGGAGAGTACATAAAAAAGATCGAAAACAAACAGATGCGTGATCTTTGTTTTGAATCACAAACAGTGGTGCTTGGGTGGTGGATAAATCACTCTATATCAAAAGGCAATATAGATGTTTCATCAACAATAGATTACTACGCCTTTGTGGCACTCATTTCGCTCTATCCATTTGTAACCGAGAAAGGAATGGCACAATATATAAATGTGCAGTCACTCCTACTAGACAATGAAAATAAACAATAGTTATCTGCAATAAAAGCATTACGTGCTAAAAACAGGAAGATATGAAAAAGAAGATTGAACAAACTGGCAATATAACCTCTACAAAAGAGGTTATACTCAGAAAATCGTTGGAGATGATAAATCAAGGAGGAATGATGGATTTCAGAATTGACGTGCTCGCTCTATCGCTCAACCTTAGTCCTGGAAATATAACATATCACTTCGCTAAGAAAGAGGATATATCTGTGCTACTATGGCAACAGTTCCTAGTTAGATTTGACAAAACGCTTAGTTGTGTATCGCACATACTCGACATAAAACAGACATTTTTGGTGTTTCGTGAACTTGCGTTGGTCATATACGATCTTCGAGGGGTGGTGATGTTTGTTGGCGCCGACTCACGTGTGATAAAAGACAAGAGCTATAATGTAGTAGATTTTTACGACATCACTAAAAATTTATTTAAATCAATTGGCGATCTTTTATATCGAAACGGATATTTGTATCAACCACCTAAAGACAATCATATCATGGCATATCAAACAATTATGCTGAGATGGTGGATAAACAAAGCGATCATAAAAAACGGCACCAAAATTGAAACTAAAGATCAGATTATCAACCATAACTCACTGTTAATGTTGTTTTCAATCTATGGTCAGATGAATGATAAAGCAAAAACAGAGTTTGAGTATATAGCTAAAAAGGTGGCACAGAACGATATATAATTTTTAATTTTTGTCCGATAAAAAAAATTATATAAAAAAATTATATCTTACCATAAAACATATATCTTTGTCGTCGCAAAGGTTCCTCATAGAGGATGAAAAGGGAATATCGTGAAAATCGATGACAGTTCCCGCTGCTGTAATTCTCATATTAGTTTTTGGAAATATGCCACTGATGTAACACACATTGGGAAGGCTCCAAAAATGAGATAAGTCAGAAGACCTGCCAGTGCAACTTAATTTTTTACTCGTCCTGCGGAGAATGGGAAAGTGAAATTAGCGTATGTAGGCAGCTAGTCTTTTCCGGGAAGATCTCTCACTGCGAAACAATCTCTTCTTTCATTACATCTTATATCCGTAGTCAAGTAAAAGTTTTATTAACTTTTTAATCTTACGGAATGAATAAGAGAACAAAAAACAAATTAGGTAAATATCTATTTATCTATCTAGCATTATGCACATTAGCCTCAGCGTGCAGCAAAGAACCCATTAAAGAAATCGTGCCACCCTCAATTAAACTATCATCGGCTGGCATTGCCATAGAATCTGTTGTTGAAACCAAATCAGCAGCATCAACTATTGAAATTGAGGTCGCATCGGATTATGCGTGGGATGCGGTTTTATCAACGCCTCAACCATGGATCAAGTTAAAGAGAGAACGCGCAAAAAATAGTTTCTCTGTGATCCTACAATCTGAAAACCTTGATTATACAGCACGCGTGGCCGAGATTGT
>JAVVZN010000209.1:0-3656 GCA_036650555.1 Rikenellaceae bacterium | reverse complement strand
CTATTTGCATTTGTGCTCGTTTATATGAATAAACGTATCAAAGAGTTGCGTGACACAGTAAAACTAAAGAATAAAAAAGCAAATAAAGTTGCTCTAGCCAGATTAAAAGCGGCCCGTAAGTTCAAGAGTGACAACATGGAAAATGAGTTTTACAGTGAGATGTTGCGTGCTCTTACTGGTTATGTGAGCGACAAACTCAATATTGAGGTGGCTCGCTTATCGAAAGAGAATATTCGTCAGCAGATGGAGAGCAAAAATGTTCCACCAACCGATATAGATCAGCTATTAAACACAATAACCGATTGTGAGTTTGCTCAATATTCGCCTAGTAGTTCGGTTAAGATGAGCGACGTTTATCAAAGCACGCTACAACTCATCGGAAGGTTGGAATCAAAGTTATAATTTGATTATTAATTAATCATATAATGCGTTTGTTATAGAAAACGTTGTAATAATTATTTAAGATTACTTAAATTAGCCATGAAAAGAATTTTTAAAATATCGCTGTTTTTCTCATTTTTCTCACTACTAGCTTTCTCTGCAATGTCTGCCGATAAAGCCGATGCGTTGAAACTATGGCAGAAAGCAAATAAAGCATACACTCAAGGCGATTATAAAGCCGCAATCGACTTCTATACAAAAGCTCATGCCACAGGTTATGATGGGGTGAAACTCTACTATAACATGGCAAATGCCTACTACAAAGATGGCAATATTGGCAAAGCAATAGTAAACTATAATCGGGCACTTCGTCTTGCACCGGGCGATGAAGACATAGCTTATAATTTAGAGATAGCAAATGCACAAACACTTAATCGCATAGAGTCGTTACCCGAATTTATACTCTACACACAGTTTAAAAAATTTCGTGCAGAGATGAGTTCAAATTCGTGGGCATTTATAAGCCTTGTTGGTTTTGCTCTCACTTTGTTCTTCATATTGGTATATCTTTTGTCGAACACTGTTACAAAACGTAAAATAAGTTTCTCGCTTGCCTGTGTGATGTTTGCCATGTTTGTTTTCACTATTTCTTTTGCGTCGTACCAGAAACATCAAATTACTGCCTCATCGCAAGCAGTGGTATTAAGTAGTGCTGAGGCAGTGAAAAGTTCGCCAGATGCAACCGGGAAAGATATTTTCATAATTAACGAAGGTGCCACTGTGCGTGTGATTGATAGATTAGGAGAGTGGAGTGAGGTGGTGGTTGCTAGTGGTAACAGTGGTTGGATACTTACAAAGGCTATTGAAATCATATAAAAATAGCTAACATGTGTTAATTCTTTTGCAATCGTTTAGTTATAAAATTAAACGATTTCTTAATTGCATCTTCAAGAAATATGACTACCTTTAAAAACAAATTAAAACAGCTTCTTAATGTGTCAAATTTTTGTCGAACAGTAATAATAATTTATAGTTATAATATATGGATCAAATAAAACAAAAGCTTTCTGGTCTAACCAGAAAAGAGCACGATCTATTAGGCGATAGAAATATCCCCGTAGAATATTATTTCGGTGTGCAAACTATGCGTGCTATTGAGAATTTTAATATCAGTAGAGTGCACTTGAATCTATTTCCTGCATTTATCAAAGCATTTGCAATTGTGAAGGAGGCTGCTGCCAAGGCAAATAGCGATCTGGGTATGTTGAGTTATGATAAGATGGAGGCAATTGTGGCTGCTTGTGAGGAGATCAGAACAGGAAAATTGCAAGATCAATTTGTTGTAGACATGGTTCAAGGTGGCGCAGGCACATCGACGAACATGAATGTCAATGAAGTTGTGGCAAATCGTGCATTGGAAATAATGGGTTTTGAGAAAGGCGACTACAAATATTGTCATCCAAATAATGATGTCAATCTCTCTCAATCCACAAACGATGCCTATCCTACCTCTGTTAGAATTGCACTTTTACTTCGTACTAGTGAGATTATTGATAGTCTGAAATGGCTTATTGATGCCTTTAAAATTAAAGGAGAAGAGTTTTCAGATGTTATAAAAATGGGTCGTACACAGATGCAAGATGCTGTACCAATGACGCTAGGTCAAGAATTTGATGCCTATGCGGCCACCCTTGCTGAAGAGATAGATCGTATTGAACACAATGCAAAACTATTTCTAGAGGTGAATATGGGGGCAACTGCTATTGGCACAGGAATAAATTCTGACCCAGACTACACACCATTATGTATAAATTATTTGCGTAGCATAACAGGCATGCCTATTGTGGCTGCGAAAAATATGATAGAGGCAACAAACGACACAGGTGCTTTTATAATGTATTCATCGGCTGTGAAACGTTTGGCCGTTAAGTTGTCAAAAATAAGTAATGACCTACGTTTGTTATCTTCAGGTCCGAGAACAGGCTTTAATGAGATAAACCTGCCTGCAATGCAGCCTGGTTCTACTATAATGCCTGGTAAGGTGAATCCAGTTATTCCAGAGGTGGTGAATCAAATTGCTTTTCGTGTGATAGGAAACGACCTAACCGTTACAATTGCTGCGGAGGCAGGTCAGTTGGAGCTAAATGCAATGGAGCCTATCATAGTGCACAGTCTATTTGAATCTATTGAGATGCTCGTAAATGGCATGAACACGCTACGTGAGAAATGTATAATAGGTATCACCGCAAACAAAGAACGCTGCCGCGACATGGTCTATAATAGTATTGGTTTGATCACAGCCTTAAATCCTTATTTAGGTTATGAAGTATCGACAGAGCTAGCAAAGGAGGCGCTAGAGATGAATAAAGGAGTTTACAATCTAATACTCGAAAAGGGACTAATGTCGAAAGAGGAACTCGACACAGTATTGCTTCCCGAAAATATGGTTAAACCTCGTAAATTTGTAAAAAGTTAATGAAAAAAATTATTTTATTATGTGCCATAGTTTGCTTTGGAGTTGTCGGAGCGAATGCGCAAGAGAAGAACTTTATAGATCTTAACTATGTTGAGGTCACAGGAACTGCAATTATCAAAGCCACCCCTGACATTGCTTACATTGATATTATAATCAATGAGAGCGATCCTGCAACAAAAGCTATCGGACTTGATAAAGCTGAGAAAAAAATGATGGCTGCACTATCTTCATTAAATATTGATGTAGAAAAAGATTTGACAATAGATGATATTACAAGTGCCTTTGCACGTAGAAAAGATGTCACATTAAGTAAAAATTATTCTCTAAAACTTAAAGACACAAAACTCATCTCGGCTGTCTATGCAAAGTTGGAGGCGGTAGGAATTTCTAATGTTAATGTTCAAAAATTTGATCTCTCTTCAAAAGAAGAGCTACGTCTAAAGTCTAAAGCTAATGCAATCATCAATGCCAAAGCCAAAGCCGATGCCTTAGTAAAGGCAGCTGGCCGCAAATTAGGCGAAGTGTTGTATATTATCGACTATGATCGCGAGAATGAATTTGTTACTAGAAGTTTTGCTACAAAGATGATGGTTGGGGCTAGAATGGATTCAAATGAGTATGTAAATGAGCCTGCAATAGATGTTAAAGAGATAGAGATAGTTGCTAACATCACAACTCGCTGGCGAATATTGTAATTAGTCGTCGCTGAAAAAGTGCCGTAGGATTACTTTCCACGGAAACGGCACACATTTCACAGATTTTGAGCTATGACAATGCTCACGTACATAAAGTACGCTCC
>JAVVZN010000208.1:0-3685 GCA_036650555.1 Rikenellaceae bacterium | reverse complement strand
ATATACCTATTTTATAATAACAAATTGATTATCTGGAAAAATTGTATAACCTTCGTTAAACAGGAAGCTTCCAAATTTGTTATCAAAATTATTACATATTAAAATAATAGATGAAATAAAACAAATAAATTTCATCTAAAAACTACGTATGTTGTTAGAGTTATACGTATATAAGAGGTAAATGAAAAACAAATAATAACAAACTCGAATTTTTAGCTAGAAGAAACACGGCGGGTCGGAATGATACAACACAGTTCGTACATACTATCAAAGTTAAAAAGTGGTGACAGTGAGGCTTTTACTTTGATATTTAATGAATATTTTCCTAAGGTGAAAATATTCTTATCTAAAGTTATGGGCGGAGATCAGTATTCAGAGGAATTTGCACAAGAGGTTTTTGTTAGGTTGTGGATCAACCACTCCAAAATATCAACCGATCAACCAATAACATCATATCTATTCACAATATCTAAAAATATTGCAATGGATTACTACCGAAAACGCAGCTCAGAAATAAAATATATAAAACATATTGAACATTGTGGCGATAAAGAGATAAAAGATTGTGATAGTGAACTCACCTACAATCAATTATCATCAATTATTGAACAAGCTGTTGAAAATATGCCACAAAAACAAAGGGTAGTATTTAAATTATCACGCGAAGATGGATTAATAAATCAAGAGATAGCCGACAAACTAAAATTATCACGTCGAACAGTTGAGAAACATATAACAAACGCCATAAAAATAATAAGAAAAAATTTAAACGTAATAGGATGAATAACATCAACGACATAGAAAACGACTTTTTAAAGATAGAAGAGGATCTTAACCAAAAATGGGAAGAGGTTCTCAGTGGTGAAGATGTGTGTGAAAACACAAAAGAGTCGTATAATCATGTTAAACAACGCATCACAATGTTCGATAAGCAATCAAAATATCGAAATCTAAAACGTGAAATATTTAGAAACATTGCAGTTGCCGCAACAATACTAATAGTTATTACTGCCCTATTTAAATACACGCTACATGTCACATCCTACAAAGATGTTGTTGGGTCGATTTTAGGCAAAGAAGAAACAACAGTGTCGCTCTATGCACCAAACGGAAAAACAGTGGAGGTGATGCTTAGCGACTCCACAAAAGTGATACTTAACTCTGGCTCAGTGCTTATATACCCTAAAGTATTCAACAAATCAACACGCGAGTTAAATCTAATTGGGGAGGCATATTTCTCTGTTCATCACAACGCATCTAGCCCATTTATTGTTCACACCCCATACATGAATGTCAGAGCACTAGGCACAGTATTCACCGTTAAAGCATACCAAAAAGATGCCACAGAATCAGCAACTCTACTTAGTGGCAGAATAAAAGTAAGCCCCAAAGATCCTAAAATGCTATCAGAAATATTAAATCCGGATCAGCAATTCACTCTATCGCGTAGCGAAGGAAAGGGCATAGTGTCGGAGGTAAATAGCAAATACGAGGCAAGTTGGATAGATGGAAAACTAATATTTGATAATTGTGAATTTGAAGATGTTATAAATAGATTAGAATGTCAGTTTGGAGTGGTGATAAATTATAACAGTGCATTATATGGAGCAGAAAAAGTTGTGGCAAAATTCATTCACAACGAATCATTAACAGAGATACTAAATCTACTACAAGGAGTATGTAATTTTAAATATAGCAGCAACGGAAATAGATACGTACTTTACAAACTCCAAAGCCTATGATAAAAACAAACACATAGATTATCAACAATAACAATATATTTAACTTATTTAACTAAATCAATCAAAATTAGTATGAGGAAAATTTTTACCCTTTTATTGGTATGTATGGCATTGCCATTCATGTCGGGTGGACTTTATGCTTCTTCACTTGACTATCTAAAGTCAGTCACAGTGTCGATTTCAAAAAGTAATGTTCCACTAAAAACGATCTTCACAGAGATCGAAAAACAAACCGACCTTGTGTTTGTTTACAACAATTCACAAGTTAATGATGCAAAAACAGCATCTGTAAATGTAAGCAACCGTTCTGTTGAAGATGTGCTTAGCAGTGTTCTATCTGGAACGAAACTAACTTACAATGTTAGCGAAAAGTACATCATCATCAAAGAGAAAGAAACTAGTGCTGCAAATCAACAAAAAAAGTCGATTAGCGGCACCGTTAAAGACGCCGCCGGAGCTCCAATTATTGGTGCAACAGTAATTGTTAAAGGAACTTCGATAGGTGCTGTTACTGGTGAAAAAGGTCAATATTCATTCAACGCTCCTGAAAACTCAATACTAGAGGTCGCTTTTATCGGATACAAAAAAATGGAGATACAAGCAGGAACAAAATCTACTGTTGATATCATCATGCAAGACGATGCACTTGTCACAGATGAGGTTGTTGTGGTTGGTTATGGTACTCAGAAAAAAGTAAACGTAATCGGTTCTATCGCCACTGTTGATAGCAAACAGTTAGAAAATCGTGCCACAACTTCAATCACACAAACCCTTACCGGACAACTTCCAGGTGTTACTATCACACAAGATGGTAGCCGTCCTGGAATGCAACCTGGAACCATTCGTGTGCGTGGTGTTGGTTCATTTGGTGCCACTCCAGATGCCTTGGTTTTAATTGATGGGATTCCTGGCGACATGAACACCCTTAACCCAGACGACATTCTTAGTGTTTCAGTGCTTAAAGACGCCTCTACTGCGGCTATTTATGGTGCTCGTGCAGCAAACGGTGTGGTGCTCGTAACCACAAAAACTGGTAAAGCGGAGAAAGTTACAATAGCTTACAACGGTTATGCAGGTTTCAATAAACCAACAGATCTTCCTGAATATATTAATAGCTGGGAATATGCAAACTTACTAAACATCGCCGATGGTGTGACTCGTTATACCGACGAAGAGATGCAAGCGATGAAAGATGGCAGCCAACCCGACTTATGGGCAAACGAAAACTATATAAAAGATGTGTTCTCTCGCAATGGTTTCCAAACAGGACACGACTTCTCAATCACAGGTGGTAACGAAAAGACACAATACTATGTTTCAATGGGTCTTTTAAGTCAAGACGGTGTTGTGGCAAAAAACAACTATCTTCGTTATAATGGTCGCGTGAATTTAACCACACAAATTGCTCCCAAAGTCAAAATGACTGTTCGTCTGCAAGGTGTTAGTGCTAGAGTGAAAGAGCCAAATACTGCTGGAACAATCGACGGAGAAGGCATGTTGATGATTATCCAACAAGGAGCTATACGTTTCCCTGGCACTCGTCCAAACAAATTATCTTCTGGAAACTGGGGTCCAGGTTTCAAAGGTTTTGGATCTGCTCAGTCTTGGATAGAAAGCCCATCTTTCTATAATCAAAATCAATTTAAACTCAACTCAAACATCAAATTTGACTACACCCCTATTAAAGGTTTAACTCTATCTGCAATGGGTGGTTATAATTTCAATAATAACGTTGATAAATATTATAGAGCTACAATCCCTGTTGAAGTAAATGGCAGAGTAAACACTTTAGGTCCATCAACATTAAGAAACAACTCTGCAAACGTTGGTTACAAAACTTTCCAAGGAACTGCTAATTACAGCAAAGAATTTGCAAGCGGACACTCTCTCGATATTCTTGTTGGTTATTCATGGGAAGATCAATCATCACGCGGTATCAATGC
>JAVVZN010000207.1:0-3686 GCA_036650555.1 Rikenellaceae bacterium | reverse complement strand
TAGATTCATACCCCTTGCTCAAACTCCAAACAAAAAAGTGCTAGGAGGTGATTTCTTTTTATGGATCTACAATCTTTCAGACACCGCTAAAAACAATGGGTTTCAGCGTTTGCTTAGGCGCATAGGTGAGCCTCCTGTGCTTATCGACACCACAACTACAGCCCAGATCTCCAAGGAGATGACTCTATACATGGCAGCAAAAGGCTATTTCAATGCACAAATCACCGACAGCATACGATATAAAAAACGCAAGGCTTACGTAGATTATAATGTGAGTGCCGACACCCCTTTCATTGTTTCTTCCGTAAACTACAAATTCAACGACGCATCGTTACGCCCAATAATATAACACGACTCTACAAGTTCATTAATAAAGGTTGGAACACCATTAAACCGAATGGTTATGGATTCGGAGAGAAGTAGAATTGCAAGCATGCTTGAAGACATGGGTTACTACCAATTTTCATCGGCAAACGTGCGCTATGAAGTAGACACCCTAGGAATGAAAAACAAAGCCAAGGTCACTATCATAGTGAACAAAAGCAACCTCAGCGGCGAACTACAAAACAACAAGATATACAGAATCCGCAACATATATATCAACACCAACTACGAGCCAAAAGTTGGTATAGACACCATGAAATACGATACAGTAAACATGGGAGGACTCAATTTTATATTTCAACGAGGTTTAAAACGCAACATCAAACCCGATGTTATGGCTCGCTCAATAACATTATACCCAAACATTGTCTACTCAAAAGAAGAGATAAACTACACTAGTGCAAATATTTCCAACCTCAAGTACTTCAAAAGTGCAAACATTCTTTTCAACGAGGTAAGCTCCTCAGAGAATGAATATGTGCATTTTGTACATGAAAAAGGGATCGACTCCTTAGCCGCCACGCCTGAGGGTTATATTGACTGCACAATATTATGTTCACCAACAAAAAGGCAAAATTATAGAGCCGACTTTGAAATATCGACAAACTCAAACTACACTGGTCTAGCTCTCACTTTAGGATATGGAAACAAAAACATATTCAAACGTGCGGAGCAATTGAATTTGAATTTCACAGCTGCTTACGACTTTATGCGTAGTCAATCAAAACGTGACTCCTACGAATTTGGGGTTTCTGCGTCGCTTGCATTTCCGCGTCTTGCGGCTCCAAAATTCACAAACCGATATAGAAACCTATTCGGAACATCAACATCTATTGATCTATCATACAGCTCGCAACGCCGCCCCGACTACGATCGCACACTACTAAACGCCTCATTCGGCTATAATTGGACGAACAATAAATTCTACTCCTACACATTCAAGCCGCTAAATGTGAGTCTGATAAGAGTGCCATGGATCAGAGATGAATTTTTAGCTAACATAGATAATCCATATTTAAGAAACAGCTATCAATCTCAGATGATATTTGGAATGCTTGGAACATTCAAGTTTTCCACAAAGAGTGCGCAACGGCAAAACACCTACAACGTAAGAGCAAACATTGAAACAAGTGGTAATTTTCTAGATTTAGCTACCACAATATTTAAACCTCGCAAGACTGCCAATACCAATGAAGAGTACCACAAAGTATTTGGCATACGTTACGCCCAGTATTTTCGCACCGACATAGATTTCAGTTACAAATACACGATAGGTAATAAAAGTAGCAACGGCATAGTATATCGCCTCTACATAGGCGGAGGCTACGCCTATGGTAACACAAAATCTATTCCTTTTGAACGTATGTTTTTTGCTGGGGGCAGCAACAGCATGCGCGGTTGGCAAGTTCGCACGCTAGGGCCAGGCGCAACACCTGAAGTTAGTTCATCTGAATACCCTAATCAAGTGGGCGACATACGATTAGAAACAAATATAGAAGGGCGTTTCTCCATATGGGGACCTCTAAACGGAGCTGTATTTTTGGATTTAGGAAATGTCTGGTCGAACGGCATAGGAGAAAAAAATCAAGCTGCCCGTTTCAAATGGAACCAATTCTACAAGCAGCTAGGTCTAAACACTGGACTAGGAGCGAGATTAGATTTTGGATATTTTGTGCTACGCGTAGATTGGGGCATACAACTTCATAATCCAGGTTGGCAAGAGGGAAAACGATGGATCAGAGAGTTTAAATTCGACAACACAGCAGTGCACTTTGGAATAGGTTATCCATTCTAAAAAATTGATGTCTTAGATAAAAACTTTCGAGCCCACTAGCATATAAATATGCTATAAATAAAAGTAAATCACACTACTACATACCACATTTTAAATTTTCACCAGACACTAATAGGTGGCAGATGCTTTTAGTCCTATTGCTCTACTCATGTAGATGTCGTCATGCTCACCATCAACTGCTCCATAGCTGCCATCTTCTTTTATTTCGTAACAATCTGCCTCATCAAGTGCGCGAGCATCACGTTCAATGTAACCACATTCACGATAACGACGGTTCATTTGATTTACAAGATCGGTTTTTGAGGCTTTTGTGGTAAAAAAACCATACATCTGCGCACGTCCTTCCACAATTTTCTGTGGATCGGTACGACAATAAAGATTGGAATAGAACTCCTTTATCTCATCTAAGATGGTGAGTGTATGATCGCCATCAGTGGATTTAGGATTAAGAGAATTTGCCTCAACCACCAGCAAAGCATGATTATAGAGCACAGCAACTTGAACCGCTTTCCACACTGCTAGATCTTGATCTAAATGAAACCTAAAAGTTGCTACGCACTCCTCTACTCCCCCTTTATCAAGCCAATAACGATCTATAACAGAGATGACCGACCAATCGGCATCGCGTGTTCGTCCGCCAATATCCATGCTCACCACATAACGACGGCGTGAGGTGTCGGTGGCATCGGGAAGTGTCCATACCCAAAAATCACCTCCATCGCACGCCTCAAATCGAAGTGATGAATCAATTGCATGTTTTCCATATGGGGCGTCGGAGAATATGTTGCCTTTATATTTTGGCTGACACGTATATTTACGCATTGCCGAGATATAATTAGGAGCATGTGCGCGACGTCCTGTTGATTGAAACGCCTCAAACTCGGTGGTGGGAAACTCACAACACATTCGCCAATTGTCGTAGCTATCTGTATGCTTTTTTGTACGATACCAATGAATAGCCTCCAAGGTTGCACCCAAATTGAAGTAACTTAACTCATCTTCAGATAGTGACCGAGCAAACTTTTCACGACACAGATCCGAATCGAATGGTTTGGAGTATATATCTATCTCAAACCAAGCCACAAAAACAGGAATATAACCACTCTCACCACAAACTGCTTTCTGCCACTGACGATGGAAAAAGTTGCCTACACCCTTTGCAGTACTCTCCATGACTATGATAGAATATGGTTCAAGCGGCACTGTTCCTGCTATCGACTGCACCACATCTTCGGGGCGTTTGCCTTCGGTGGCACGCCATAGGCCCACCTCTGAAAGGTGCGCCATCATGACATCAGCCGACCGTAGAGCATCTGGTTTCTGCATTGATCCTATATAGATCACCCCATCGCGCCTCTCCATGATCTTATTTTTAGAAGAGCCTTCAAAATTTTTGAATTTGACATCAAAAATTTCTTTAGGATGGTAGAGCGCCAAACGGCTATACATGGCACGTATGTTTCGCGACTGCTCCTCAACATCGGCAACAATAACTGAATGCCATCCC
>JAVVZN010000206.1:0-3718 GCA_036650555.1 Rikenellaceae bacterium | reverse complement strand
CAAGAGTACGAGCAGTCAGCCCATCTAACTTGCCTTTTGCGATGAATATACGAGCCGTACCTTTTCTATCTACCGAGAACTTACGTATTTCGGGATAGTTGTTTATGTCTAAGTCGTTTTTGAACGCAAGTTTCAAAGCAGCAGCTAGAGCCACTTCGGCATCAGAGGAAGAAAGTATCTCTTTAGCCATCTCTTGATAATCTTCAAAAAGCTGAGAGTCTATTGTATCTTTTACCTCATCAATGATATTTTTACGTTTGTGAACGATAATATCGTTTGCAGATGGAATCTCTTCCTTACGTATATCGGCTTTCACCTCACGTTTTAATGCCACAAACTGACGATATTCGGAGTTTGAGATAAATGTAATTGCAGTACCTTGATTTCCTGCACGTCCTGTACGACCGATACGGTGCACATACGACTCAGAATCTTGAGGCAACGAGTAGTTCAACACGTGAGTAAGATTGTTCACATCAATGCCACGAGCGGCAACATCAGTTGCTACAAGTATGTTTGTTGTTTTGCGTTTAAATTTACGCAACACTTTTTCACGTTGTGCTTGCGATATATCACCGTGCAAAGCATCGGCAGCATAACCGCGTTCAAGAAGTTTTAGTGTTATCTCATCAACCTGTAATTTGGTACGACAGAACACAATCGCATAAAATTCAGGTTCAATATCAATAATACGTGTAAGAGCGTCAAATTTATCACTCTCTCTAACCTCAAAATAAATTTGGTCGGTAAGATCCGTTGTGATCTGACGTGTTTCTACTTTCAAATGCTCCACATCGTGCATAAATTTGCGCGAAAGATCGGCAACACGATTGGGCATCGTTGCTGAGAATAGCAATATACGGCGTTCCTCGTTTGTGTAACTCAATATTTCATCAACATCGTCGATAAAACCCATGTTCAGCATCTCGTCAGCTTCGTCGAGAACGAGCCATTTAAGCTGAGAAAGGTTTAAAGTTTTGCGATGTAGATGGTCTAATATTCTACCCGGTGTTCCGACAACAATATCAATACCTTTTTTAAGGCGACGCAATTGTTCTTCTATCGAAGCACCACCATAGATTGATGTAATTGAAACTTTGTCTGTTTTGAATGAAAGGAGTTCATCTGTTACTTGCAATGCAAGTTCGCGTGTTGGCACAAGCACTAAAGCTTGTGGAAGAGTTGATGATTTTGTCACCCTCTCTAAAATTGGTAATCCGTAAGCGGCTGTTTTCCCTGTTCCTGTTTGTGCCTGAGCAATAATGTCGTTCTCTTTTGTTAATAATACAGGAATTGTTAATCGCTGGATTGGAGAAGGGGTCTCGAAGCCCTTCGCATGGATGGCATCGAGTGTCTGCTGAGAGAGCCCTAACGCCTTAAAATCTTCTAATTCTATCATTAAATATATATAAATACGGCAACAAAGGTAGACAAAATTTCTCTAACTACCAAAAAAACAGTTTTTTATAAGAAATTATTTAACTCATTGACTGCACCGACATTACTCCCCGACACAACATGCAATATCTCAGCTTGCCAGTCTGGATTAATGATTAAGATATTTGTTATTGCATATACGAAACTATTGAGAGTAAAGAAAGTACATTTATCAATATTTGCCACAATTTTTTCTTTGCTATTAGCAATCACTTTCGACTCACGTGCCAGCCCTCCAATCATAAGAAGAGCCATACGCACAAACGCTGGAGAATCCGACTCTATCCAACGATGAAAATACTCATCAACATATCTACTCTTTTCAAATAGATGCGCCATATGACTCATAATCTCATTATTAGAACACTCCGACGACCACTTATCAATTTGCGACGGTTCAATTTTTTCAGGTTCGTCTAGGAAAATAGCGCACAACTTCAACTCTCGCACATTACTTTCAAAGAGATACAACGCTAATTCATGTTCTTTTTCACTCTCCAAACAAATATCTTTTATAGTTGGCAGCGACACTCCATACGAGCGAAGATTTTCTAAGCCATTATAATCGCGCATTGCATCAACCACCGCGCCATTCATTTGACGACGCAACTTGTCGAGTAATAATATTTTTTTATACTCGTATTCGTTTTTCATATAGTAATTATATTAATTTTGTAAAGTTATTAATAAACGATATAATTTGAAACTTTCTGTTGTCATATTAAATTGGAATGGTGAAAATTTTCTCAACCGCTTTCTTCCATCGGTAGTAAAATACTCCGACATAGATGATTGCGAGGTTGTTGTTGCCGATAATGGATCTGACGATCAATCTCTCTCTTTATTAGAAAACGAATTTCCAACCGTTAAAATTATCAAATTTGATAAAAATTATGGTTTTACTGGGGGCTACAATAAAGCTATTAATCTTATCAATTCAAAATATATACTACTTTTAAACTCCGATGTTGAGGTAACCGAAAACTATTTGGTGCCACTACTCCAAACTATTCAATCAGACGACAATATTGCCGCTGTGATGCCTAAGATAATGTCCCTAGGCGATCAATCTAAATTTGAATATGCTGGGGCTGCGGGTGGTAGGCTTGATGTTTTAGGCATGCCGTATTGTGATGGAAGAATATTATCTAAAACAGAAACAGACCATGGTCAATACGACACTTTAAGAGAAGTATTCTGGGCAAGTGGAGCCGCCATGCTCATACGTAAAGAGATCTACACCTCTATCGGTGGTTTAGACGAAGATTATTTTGCCCACATGGAAGAGATAGATTTCTGTTGGCGAGCAAAAAACAGAGGCTACAAAATATTTTGTAATCCTGCATCGAAAGTATATCATTTAGGTGGCGGAACCTTACAAAACAACTCACCAGTGAAGTTATACCTAAATTTCAGAAATAGTCTATACACGTTATATAAAAACCTACCTACCGCAACTCTATTTACAACATTATTTTCAAGAATGTGCCTAGATGGAGCCATTGCCGTAGCTTATCTTCTAACATGTAGACTTTCAAAATTCAAAGCCATATTAAAAGCACATATAGATTTTTATAAAAACATTAAATCATTACACCAAAAACGATCTACCCTAAAACGAACGCATAGAACCAAACTGAGAGGATTATTGCCATTGCTATACGTCTTCAAAGCATAAGGTACAAATAATTGAATATTACACATTAACATTATTCAACATAACAAATTATGAAGAAAAAACTTGTCATTTCACTAATATTACTAGTTGTAATATTAGCAGGTTGCTTCTTTGCGATTTCAAGATCTTCATCAATACCTGAGGGTAGTAACGAAGAGAAAGTAATCGCCATTATGGAAAGCAATCAATGTATGCAATGCCATGAAGATGGCGTTGAACCTCCATTCTACGGAGACATTCCAGTTGTGGGCACTATTGTCAAAGACGACATGGTAAAAGGCTATCTACAATCCGACCTCAAGTCGTTTGTAGAGGCAATAAAGAGCCCTGCTCCAGTAAACGAAGCCATGTTAGCCAAACTGGAGAACGCCATGGCAAAACAAACCATGCCTCCACTAAAATACTCAGCCATACACTGGAGCTCAACTATCACAGATGCAGAGCGCGAAGTGATTTTGACATGGGTGTCTGAGGAGCGTAGCCGTTATGGCGTTTCAGATGTGGCAGCCGAATTTGCAAACGAGCCAGTGCGCCCTATCGACCTAGTGATTCCTACCGACTCTCAAAAGGTGGCATTAGGCATTGCTCTTTTCAACGACAAAC
>JAVVZN010000205.1:0-3723 GCA_036650555.1 Rikenellaceae bacterium | reverse complement strand
GTCCAAATGCTTGGCTTGTTAATTTCACAAATCCTAGTGGAATGGTTACTGAATCTGTTATAAAATACTATCCAAACATTAAAATAGCTGGATTGTGTAATGTTCCTATTGGAGTTAGAAAGTCTGTAGTGGATGCTCTAAAAGTGAAAGATGGAAATGCTCTAGAACTCAATTTGTCAATGGTTGAAGAGGCTCAGAATCTTGAAACGGTGGTTGTGGTTGGGCGTAGACGAATTGGAAGTGAGGCTGGCATAATGTCGGCAGTGAAAACTTCGGCGTTCGTGGCAAGTGGAATATCCGCCGCACAGATAGCAAGGTCTAACGATCGAGATGCTTCCGAGGTTATAAAACGTGTGCCTGGAATATCTATAATAGATGATCGTTTTATCATTGTTCGCGGTTTGGCACAACGTTATAATAATGTATGGATAAATGGTGGCGCGGTACCTAGCAGTGAGGCTGATGGTCGCGCCTTTTCTTTTGATATACTTCCTAGCTCGCAGATCGAAAGCATGGTGATAGTGAAATCACCAGTAGCTGAGAATCCAGGCGATGTGGCGGGAGGGTTTATTAAGATTACTACTAAAAATTTGATAGATAAAAATTCTTTGCAGATTGGAGTTGCAACCGGGATTAACACAGTGACACATAGTGGTGTTTTCAAAATAAATCGTGGTGGGGCTTTAGATTTTCTCGGCTTTGATGCAGTGAAACGTCCGCTAGCGTCAAGTTTTCCATCGCATTTGAATCTAGCACAGAGTGATCTGACCGACATTACTCGCCGAGGTTTCAACAACGATTGGAGCGTGCATAAGATGGCTCCAGCACCAGATATGCGTTTGTCACTATCTATTAACCGCGGATTTAAAACCAAAAAAGGTGTTGATGTAGGTTTGGTTGGGGCGATAGGTTATAGTAGCATAAACAAAACGATGTTTGATATTAAAAATAGCCGTTATGGTGCTTTTGCATCGGATGTAGTACGTCCAGAGGCTTTGGAAGAGTACACCGATAATCAATTTGTGCGAGAAAATAAGATAAATGCAATGTATAACATGTCGTTTAAGCTTGATCCAAAAAATAGAATTGATATTGGTAATATCTTCAATATAAATGGTAAAAATCGTTTGACAGAACGTTCAGGAGTCACCTCAAATAGTGGAGTGTATTACATTGAGCAAACAGAGATGCTCTACACCTCACGTTTGAGTTATGCAGGTCAGTTAGCTGGAAATCACATTATAGACGAGAATAAAAACTCGGTGTTGGATTGGAATGTGGGTTATTCATATGCTAATAAACAGGAGCCTGATCGAAGAATTGTTAAAAACATGGTTGGTTATGTGTCAGGTCAAGATATTAATCAACTTCGTACGTACAACGATAAAATTCAACGCTACTACCAGTCGCTAGGTGATAATGTGGCATCGCTAGGTGCTAATTATAAATATACAATTGGTAATGGTGAGTTTAAACCTGAACTCAAAGCAGGGATCTTCAGCACATATCGTAGTAGAGATTACACTCCGCGTGAATTTATTTATCGTTACGACAACCTCACTGCCGATGCGCGTAGAGAGTATCTCTATCGCCCATATGAGCAGATGATGAGTCAAGAATATTTGGGTGCTGATAAAGTATATATAGAAGAGATTACCCAAAAATCTAATGCCTACACCTCTAGCGATATTCAAGGTGCTGCTTATGCAGCATTCAACCTCCCTTGGCGAAAGTTCAATGCCTACATTGGTGCACGCTATGAGTATTCTCAGATGAAACTTACCTACGACAAATCAATGTCGTCGTCGAAAGAGATTATCACCACCAACAAATACACAGATGGTTATCTGCTACCATCTGTCAATCTCACTTATAACCTCTCTGATAAACATGTGGTTCGTTTCGGTTATGGTAAAACCATCAACCGCCCAGAGTTTCGAGAGGTGTCGCCAGCTGTTTATCAAGATTTTGATCTTATGGGTGAGGTGCAAGGCAACGAAAATCTGAAAATAGCAGAGATTCAAAACTTAGATCTTCGATATGAGTTCTATCCATCTAGTGGTGAAACGATTAGCCTTGGGGTGTTTTATAAATCGTTTAAAAATCCTATTGAGTGGAACTTCATAGATATGGGAGGCACATATCGTTACAGCTTTGACAATGCAAAATCGGCCACAAACTATGGTGTGGAGCTAGACATAAGAAAATCACTCGATTTCATAGGGGCAAAAAACCTAACATTTGTGGCAAATGCCACTTATGTAAAAAGCACTGTTAAGTTCAATGGTTCCAACATTAATCAAGAGCGTGATCGTGCCATGCAAGGACAATCACCCTACATCATAAATGGTGGGTTCTACTACGATAGTCCTAAATTGGGTCTTAATGCAAGTGTGCTCTACAATCGCATAGGCAAACGTATAATAGGCATCGGTAAAAGTAATTCTGTGAATGGAAGCACCGACAGCGATATACCCGATTCTTTTGAGATGCCACGCAACACAATTGATCTTTCGATAGCCAAAAAGCTTGGAAAAATGTTTGAACTAAAATTTGCGATCAAAGATCTTCTTTCTGAAGACATTGTATATCAGCAGTTTCCAACACGTGTGGTGAATGGTGTGACAGAGAAAATATCTCAACAAACAAAACGTTGTAACGCAGGATCAACATACACATTTGGTCTAAACATAAATTTTTAAGAGTTTCTAAAATAATAGATACCAATTCAATTTTAAAATAGTAAATTATGAAAAAGAAATTTAAAGTGATCATTGTTTGCATGAGTGCTTTTGTAGCATTTGCTGCCTGTACGAAAAACAATGGAAATGAAGGTAAGCCAGGTAAGGATTTCGATCTTGGCGATGGATCTGTGGCTTATGTGCTCAATGAAAACGTCACACTGAGCTATCCAAACACATATCATCTTCAAGGATTTGTGTATGTTCCAGATGGAATAACTCTAACAATCGAACCTGGAGTAGTGATAAAAGGTGATAAAGAAACTAAAGGCACTTTGATAGTGGAACGTGGTGGAAAAATCATGGCTAAAGGCACTCCTCAAATGCCAATCGTTTTCACATCGGCAGCAGCTCCTGGAAATAGAAAGGCAGGTGATTGGGGAGGAATTATCATCTTAGGCAAAGCAGAGAACAATAGTGGTGATATGACAATTGAGGGTGGCGTGCGTTCGAAACACGGCGGATCGGATAATGCTGATAACTCAGGAGTGTTGAGCTATGTTCGTTGTGAGTTTGCAGGTGTTGAGTACACTGAAAACAATGAGATCAACGGCATCACATTTGGCTCGGTTGGTAGTGGCACAAAAGTAGATCACATCCAAGTGTCGTATAGTGGTGACGACTCTTATGAGTGGTTTGGTGGTGCGGTCAATGCCACACATCTTGTTTCGCTCGGTTTCTCAGGTAAAATTCAATTTGGCGTTGCTCTTCGCGATGCACTCGTTGCCGATAAATCATCTTCAAATGCTTTTGAATCTGATAATTGGAGTAGTGGAACACCAATTGATGGCAAACCAACCACCCGTCCAATTTTTGCAAATATCTCAGTTTTTGGTCCTGTCACCAACCCAACAAATTTTGTTGATCAAGGAAGCACAAACGGTAGCTCAGTGGCAGTGTTTCAGTCAGCAGTTCAGATTAGAAGAAGTAGTCAGTTAAACCTCTTCAATTCACTACTTGCAGGTTTTCCGCTAGGTTTAAT
>JAVVZN010000204.1:2059-3727 GCA_036650555.1 Rikenellaceae bacterium | reverse complement strand
AAAAGTTCACAGTTAGCGCCGAAACTATCACTTCACAAGGTAAGATAGGTGTTTGTTGCCCATAAAAAAAGTGGAGTTACATGCTTTTGTTAGATATAGGGATCAGCTTTATTATTGATTCAGGACATGCCTGTGCGCATATTCCACAGCCTGTGCATTTGTGTCTGTCAATAGTTGGAACTTTGTCTATTGTGATAGCTCCATAAGGACAATTAGTTTTGCAATGTGCACATTCTTTGCCTTTTAGCATCAAGCAGCGATCTGGTTCAATTTCAGCCAAGGCTATCTTGATTTTATATTTAGCCTCTTTGCTGAATTGTGTTATTGCTCCCGATGTGCACACTGTTGAGCATAAGTTGCAGTCACTCAAGCAGCTGCCGTTGCTCATGTTTAGTTTTGGAGTGAGTAGTTGAAACAGATCTGAGGTGTTTGGTTCGATTATTTTGCTAGGACACACCCTTACACAATTGCCACATCGCGCACATGTCATCTCAAAAAAAGGAGAATTTAAAGCTGCCGGAGGACGTAAATTTGCCGATGTTGGTTTGTAAAATTTCAGTAGTGAGAGAGATGTCACACTACCTGCTACTGCACTTATGAATTTGCCGCGTGTTATGGTTTGATATTTTCTCACTTTGATTTCGCATATCTCTTCTTGCATGCCTCCTAGTGGGCATAACTTACTGCACCAACTATATGGAAATATTATCTGTGAAATCAAAAGAGTGATTAGTGGCAATGCAGTTATCAATATTATTTGAAGTGGGTGCGGAACAAATGCCGATCCTAGAATTGATAGTGGATCTAAGAAGATCGTGATTGGCATTCCTACTAATGATGCACCGAGAGTAAAATACAATATATATTTGCCGATGTTTGGCATTCTTGCGTAGCTACGCCTAAAATGACTTAACTTAGAGACCCTACGGCAGAAAAATCCTGTTGGACATATGTAATGGCAAAATATTCTACGTCGTGAGAAAGCTATCAGTAGCAGAATTGCTGCTCCCAATATGTTAAGAATAACAAATGAACGAAGTGCAATAGCGCTACTTATCATCACGTATGGACTAAGCCATAGCCCCAATCCGCTTGCCACCCCAAGTGGTAGGGGTAGCAAAAAGACTAGGCTTAATGTAGTGATAAAAAGGCTAAGAAGCGGTTTTGATTTTTTAACCCATCCAGACATTTTGATCTTTTAATATTTTCTGAAGTTTTTCGCGGTCAATATCGCGAGGACGTTCTCCACTCTGAGCTGCCAGAGCGGCTGCTGCTCCTGCACCGTGGCCTGTGATCAAACATGTTCCTATGACGCGTGTGTCTTCCACTAACGCGCGTTCAAAGCTGAAACATCGTCCTGCAACTATTAATCCATCGGTAGTTTTTGGTATCAACGATTTGAGCGGGATCTGCCAGTAAGGACGATTAGCTGCTGCCACGCGACGACCATTGTAAACCATTGTTGTCCATGCACCACTAACGCCTATTGCATCGTTGCCGAAATTTTTGTAGGTCATAGAATCTTCTAAAGTCAGACAATATTCACCTTCAACTATACGAGAGGCACGTGTGCCAATCTGTGGAGCTGTTTCTAGTAAAAAAATATCTTCATAACCTGGAGTGGCACGCACTTTTTGTGTGTTCTCCCAGATTTCTTTTCGGTATTTC
>JAVVZN010000204.1:0-2049 GCA_036650555.1 Rikenellaceae bacterium | reverse complement strand
GGTGGCGCATTGCTCATCTTCGCCGTGCATGTTCACCCAGTTTACACCTTTTATTGGTGTAGGCTCGCCCACGCCCATCTCTTTGTAGCCAGTGGCTTTTGTGTTTATGCGATCTGTATTTCCTAAGCGATGCACAAGTCCAATATGATATAGCATCTCATCATATTTCTCACCTGCAAAATGGAATATATCCCCATCGCCAGTGCAATCTATCACCACCTTGCCAAGTAGTGCTTGCCTTCCCGACTTACTCTCGATAAACACACCTTTTATTGTGTTTCCATCCATTATTACTTGCGTGCCTAAAGCGTGATACACCATCTTTACGCCTGCCTCTGCAATCATCTCATCAAGAACATATTTAGCTGCCTCAGCATCAATAGTTGGGTTTATCTCTTTGATTGTCATATCCATCTTACGCAAACGCTCAGACACCTCACCACCAATACCATGAATCACCTTGATGGTTTTGCCATCTTTGTTTACGGCATGAGTAGATAAAAGAGGTAGCACCAATCCTCCTGTCCATAATCCTCCTAGATGATTATAACGCTCCACAAGATATGTGTTTGCTCCGGCACGCGCAGCAGAAATAGCTGCTGCCACTCCAGATGGTCCGCCGCCTACCACCACCACATCGGCTTTTGCCAAGATCGAGATCTTACGTTGTGGTTCTAATACGCACTCTTCACTGTTTGTAGCTGATAAAGATTGTGTATCTCCATTTATTTCCGACACAATTCTGCGTCCGCAACTGCTGCCTATTGTCAAGGCTCCTCCAACCAACAGGGCTTTGGTTAAAAAATCTTTACGTTTCATTTGGGTTGTATTTTGGGTTTGTTGTATTGTTGTCAGATCATAAATTAAGAAGCTGTTTTGAGAAAAAAGTACAGCATTTTCAGTACTTTAAATAGTAGCTTCTAAGGCAGCTTCTAAAGCAACTTCTAACGAGAGCAAATATAATAAAAAAAATACAAAATGCAATAGAAATTATTGATTATCGTTAAAACTGTAATATTCAGTGCCCGATATTATGATATGATCAATTACTTTAATGTCGAATAGAGCCGCTGCATTTGTGATTTTTGTTGTGGTTTCAATGTCGGCGGAGCTAGGTTTCAGATTTCCTGATGGGTGGTTGTGTGCTAGAATTATTTTTGTGGCAAGCAGATTGAGAGCTCTTCTGATTATAAGTTTTGTGTCGGCAATAGTGTTGTCGATAGATCCTTGACAAATCAAAGTCTTTTCTAAAACGCGGTTTGAGTTGTTTAAAAACACTACCCAAAATTCTTCTTGAATTTTGTGGCCTAAGATGTGGTATAGTAAAGTCATTATGTCGGCGCTGTTTTTTACTATCTCAACCTCTTTTTTACTGCTGTATTTTATCCTTTGCGACATCTCAACTATTGCAAGTAGTTGTTGAGCAGGCTTTGATGCAAGGTTTGTGCGACGCATGACAACATTCAGATCTAGCAAGCATATCTCCGATAGATCACCGCCAAATTGTTCAAGTATGTTTTGTACTTTTGCAATCGAATCGCCAGATCTATTCAATGCTATGTACAATAACTCTGCATCGGTTAAGTTGCATAACTTACCAAATTTTATCTTATTCGATAGCAGATCCCTTTCTGTTGGTATGTTGTGATCAGTTGTTGGTTTTATTTCGTACATATCGTAATAAATAATTAGACGAACAAATATGTATAATATTTTTGAAAGGTACGATATTTTATTTACATTTGCCAATCACTATGCTGTTATGGCACTGTTTTTTATTGTGAAAATATGAAAAGAATTATAATTATATCTCTGTTGTTGTTTATTACTTCAGAATATGCTGAGGCAAAAACATGGACTTTACGTGAATGTATTGACTATGCTATGGCAAACAATATCAATATCAAAAGTAATATGGTTGATATAGAGATGGCAGAGCTCAATACCCTACAAACCAAAGAGAATTATATTCCATCTGTCGGTGCAAGTGTGGGTTACAACATGAACACAGGTCGTGCTCTCGATCCAACCACCTATGAATACCAAAAC
>JAVVZN010000203.1:0-3731 GCA_036650555.1 Rikenellaceae bacterium | reverse complement strand
AGGAGTAGATATTTTAATTGGTAAAAATGGCTACTTACTCTGTGAGATAAATGGTAATGCAGGGTTTCGTAGTGCTGTCGCCACAGCTCAGAGAGATGTTGTGGAGCAGATGTTTCAATATTTAGTTGTCGCTGAAAAAGTGCGTTAGGATTACTTTCCACGGAAACGGCACCATTTCCCTGAAAAGCTGGTCGTGGGTTGTGTTACACTTTCTAACTTATCGTAATGTTTTTAATGCAATTTCAACTTATCTTGTAGATGTTATTTTACCATATGAACGTCGAGTTGTGGAAATGGAATGTTCAATCCGTTGGTAGAGAATGTCTTATATACCTTTTCGTTCATGTCAAAATAGACACCCCAATAATCTGATGTCAATACCCATGCTCTAACTGTCAAGTTTACCGAACTATCGGCAAGTGATCCTAGGGCAACGAGCGGTTGAGGATCCCAAAATACTCTCTGGTCTGCTTTTAAAAGTGATAATATTAACTCTCGTGCAGTGTCGTAATCATCGCCGTAGGCAATTGAGAAAGTCCAATCCACGCGACGACGTTCTTCGCGAGAGTAGTTGTTTATGATTCCGTTTGATATGCCTCCGTTTGGAGTAACAATGGTCTTGTTGTCGGGGGTGTTGAGTATGATATTAAATAGATGAATGTCTTTTACTGTTCCTACCTGTCCTTGTGTTTCTATGAAATCACCAACTTTAAACGGTTTTAAAAATAGGATAAGCACACCGCCTGCAAAATTTTGTAATGTGCCGCTAAGTGCCATACCTATTGCCAGACCTGCAGATGCAAAGAGTGCAACAAACGATGTGGTGTCGATACCTAAGATCGTTACTATTGTTATTATTAAAAGTAGTGTTAGTGTGATGCTGATAAAACTGAGTATGAATGATCGTAATGATACATCTATCTCGCGTTTTTCAAGTATGTTTCTAACAATTTTTTTAAGTCGTTTTATTAAATATTGCCCAATAAAATATATTGCCAGAGCTAGCAATATTTTAATGGTAACGGTGATTATGCCATGTACCGCAAACTGAATAATCTCATTGCCAGTCATGGATGCCATGTTTTCTATTAATTTTTTAAAACCCATTTTTGCCGTTGTGTCGGCTGCTTGAAGCATGAAAAACATATCTTTTATTTTAAGTGTGCGATAGTTTGAATTTTGCAAAGTAAAAAAAATTGTGCTTTACTTCCTAATTATTTTTATCTTTGAATGCTGTATAAGTAATAGATAAATGTTTTTATGAAAAATATACCAGAGATAGAGTTGCCAGAACTAACTTCTAAAAGCGGAGTTAAAACTATTGATGTAGATACTTTCCTGTCCAACCCAGATAGTGTGATTCTTGATATTCGTTCGCCATCTGAATATTCTATCGGACATATAGAACGTGCACGTAGTTTTCCACTTTTCACCGATGAGGAGAGAGCGGAGGTTGGCACAATATACAAAAAAATTGGAAAGGAACAAGCCATCGAGAAGGGCTTGGAGTTTGTTGGTAAACGGTTGCATCTCTATGTTCGTGATGCTAAAGCAATGGGGCGTAGCAAAGAGTTCTATCTCTATTGTTGGCGTGGCGGCATGCGTAGCCGTAGCATGGCGTGGCTACTCTCTACCGCAGGGTTTAATGTTAGTCTGCTAAGCGGAGGATACAAAGCATATCGTCAATCTTTTGAAACTTATGTGGCTAAAGATTGGAAGTTTATATCTATTCTTGGAGGCACTGGATCAGGAAAGACAGAGTTGCTAAATGAGTTGGAGAGAGAAGGTGAGCAGGTGCTCGACCTCGAAGGGCTTGCAAACCATAAAGGATCGGTGTTCGGAGGGTTTGGGCTTGGTGATCAACCTAGCACCGAAGAGTTTATAAATCGCATTCATAATAAGTTGCGATCTTTTGATTGGCAACGTCGTGTGTGGGTTGAGGGGGAGAGTATCATGGTTGGAAGTTGTTTTATTCCTAACGAGCTATACGATAAACTTATAGCCTCTCCATATTTCGTTGTGGAGATGAGCATGCAAGAGCGTGTGGAGCGTCTGACCATTGAATATGGTAGCTTCAGTGCGGAGATGGTTGAGCAGGCGTTTGTTAAGGTGTCGAAACGCATGGGCTACAACAACGTGCGTGAGGCTATCGACTCATTCAAAGCAGGTGATGTGAAGCGTGCTGTTGAATTAGCACTTATCTATTATGATAAAGGATATAGTGCTGCAAGTGAAAAAAGAACAGGAGAAAATATAGGATTATTAACTTTAACAGGGCATAATCATAGAGAGGTTGCTCAAACATTAAAAAATATATTGGTGTCAGGTAAAAATTTCAAATGTAGTATATAATCGTGTGATTTACCTCTATTTATAGTATATTTATGTACTATGTAGCTTGGGAATTTTTACATAAGAAGCTGTTTTAATTTGTTATCGAAGTTATTTTTGAGCTATTTTTGTCATAGTTTTTGTTCTGTAAATCCCATTTTAGCGATTTATAGAGCGAAAATTGAGCCAAAAAGAGCCCAAAAGAACGAAATTAATAAATTAAAATAGCTTCTAAGTCATCAACAATAAATTTAATTTCTAGGATTTAGCCTAAGGTAAGGCATAATTTTTAACCGGACAATAAAATAAAAAAATAAAAAATGGTAATAGATGCACGCGGACTTTCGTGTCCACAGCCTTTAATTGAAACGAAAAAAGTTATAGACAAACTCACAGAAAAAACCGATGTTGAGGTGTTACTCGATAATGATATTGCAATTTGTAATGTTGAGGAGTATCTCTCACAGCTTGGAATTACCCCACGACGCGATGGTAATAAAATATGTTTTACTGCTGGTGGTGATATTACTATAAACGAGGGTGTGGCTACCACATGCAATGTTAAAAATGGAAATGATTATGCTGTGGTTATCAATACTCTTACCATGGGGCATGGTAGCGATGAACTGGGTGGCATACTTCTGAAAGCATTTGTAAGCACATTATCACAATCCGACGCTCTTCCGTCGCATATAATCTTCTATAACGAGGGTGTGAAATGCACCATTGAAGGTAGCGGATTTGTTGATGTTTTACGTGATATGGATAGTAAAGGCGTTACCATTATCGTGTGTGGAACATGTGTTGATTATTATGGGGTTAAAGAAAAAATATCGGTTGGCATCATAAGCAACATGTATAAAATAGTGCAGGTTATGCAATCTGCGTCAAAAGTGGTCTATCCGTAATGGCTTATAATCTCTATTTCGACAATGCCTCCACCTCTTTTCCAAAGCCTAAGGCGCTTGAAAATGCTGCTTTGTCGTATATTCGTCGAGGGGGAAACTACGGTCGTGCCTCTTACGTGCGTGCGGTTGAAAACGTGCGTGTGGTGGAGTGTTGTAGAGATACATTAGGGGAGTTGCTAGGTGTTGATGCTAATAATATAGTGTTCACAAAAAATGCCACTGAGGCATCTAATGTGGTGCTGCATTCGCTTGATTTGCACGGCAAAAAAGTTCTTGTGTCGCCGCTTGAACACAATGCTGTGATGCGAGTATTATTGCATTGTGGAGCAGATGTTGAGATTATGCCACACCTACTTGATGGGGCTATATGTTTGGAAAAACTCAAACAACGTTGCGAAAAAGGCGATGTGGCGCTTGTTTGTGTGAATCATGTAAGCAATGTTAATGGTGTTGTGCAGCCACTTAGTTTGATAGCTGAAATTGTTGAAAGGT
>JAVVZN010000202.1:0-3734 GCA_036650555.1 Rikenellaceae bacterium | reverse complement strand
CAACTAAGAAGCTGTTTTAATTTATTAATTTTGTTTTTTTCGGCTCTTTTTGCCCTAGTTTCCGCTCTGTAAATCCTCATTTAGCTCGCTAAAATCGGATTTTCAGAACAAAAACTAGGACAAAAATAGCTCTAAAATAACTTCGATAACAAATCAAAACAGCTTCTAACTTAAAATAACAAAATGAATAACATAGAAGTATATGGAGCAAGAGCTCACAATCTAAAAAATATAAATGTTACAATTCCACGAAACTCTTTAACAGTTATCACAGGTCTGTCGGGTAGCGGAAAGTCGTCGCTTGCTTTCGACACCATCTATGCTGAAGGACAACGTCGCTATATCGAAACTCTATCTTCCTACTCAAGACAATTTGTTGGCACAATGGAACGTCCTGAGGTTGAGAAGATCACAGGTCTAAGTCCGGTTATAGCTATTGAGCAGAAGAGCACAAACAAAAATCCACGTTCAACTGTTGGAACAGTGACAGAGATAAACGATTTTCTACGTCTGCTCTACGCAAAAGCCTCAACAGCTTACTCGGCAGTGACAGGTGAGAAAATGGTTAAATATTCTCAGAAAGAGATTGTTGCACTAATCATACGCGAGTTTAATGGCGAGAAATGTGCTTTGCTATCACCTATTGTCAAAGGACGTAAAGGACATTATCAAGAACTATTTGCATCGCTTTCAAAGAAAGGATTTGTTTATGCCAGAATTGATGGAACCATGCAAGAGATTGCTTCTGTAACGCGTCTAGACCGCTACAAAATACACAACATAGAATTGGTCATAGATCGTTTGCTTATAGATGAAGAGTTGTCGGATAGGCTTATGAAGAGTGTTGAAACAGCATTCAAACATGGTAAAGGCACTATGATGCTCTACAACTACTCCACCGACAAAAGCCGTTATTATAGTCAAAACCTTATGTGTCCAACATCAGGGGAGTCGTACAACGAACCTGCACCACACTCATTCTCTTTCAACTCACCCCACGGTGCTTGTCCAAAATGCAATGGACTAGGCAAAGAGATGGTGTTTGAGATAAGTAAGATCATCCCCAACACTGAATTAACGATCGCCGAAGGTGCAATAGAACCGATAGGCAAACAGCGTAAAAACATCACATTTCTGTTACTTGAAGCACTTGGCAAACGATACGACTTTTCGCTCACCACCCCTATAAGTGAAATCGACGACCATGCCATAAACATAATAATAAACGGCGATAGTGAGCCTCTTAAAATAGATCCACGATCAATCGGCATCTATGCCTCAACCTCATTAGTAATGTGGGAAGGCGTTGTTGGTTACATCGACAAAAGCACAGAAGATGAAACTCTCACAGCCAAAGGTCAGAAGTGGAAGGAGCAATTTGTGAATCATGTGAATTGCTCACTGTGTGGTGGCACACGTCTAAATAAACAGAGTCAATATTTCAAAATAGCCGACAAAAACATATCGGAAGTAAGCGAGATGAGCATCACAGATCTTAAAATATGGATTGATGAGTTGCTACCAAAATTAGATAAGAAGGCACAAAAAATTGCTGCCGAAATAATAAAAGAGATAAGTGAGCGCCTTTCATTTCTATTAAACGTAGGGCTGGGATATTTATCGTTAAGTCGCAGCTCTGCATCACTATCGGGTGGAGAGAGTCAGCGTATTAGGCTTGCCACTCAAATAGGAACAAAATTAATAAATGTGCTATACATTCTTGACGAGCCTAGCATTGGGCTCCATCAACGCGATAATCAAAAGCTTATAAACTCTTTGATTGCGCTACGCGATGCAGGCAATAGTGTTATCGTTGTTGAGCACGACGAGGAGATGATGCGTAATGCCGATTGGATAGTTGATATTGGGCAAGGAGCAGGAGTTCATGGAGGAAACGTATCGGCAATGGGGACATTCTCCGACATCATGGCATCGGGGACCATAACCGCAGAATACCTAAATGGCAAAAGGAAGATAGAAGTCCCCAAAATTCGCCGCGCAGGCAATGGCACAAAAATAACTATTAAAGGTGCACGTGGCAACAACCTCAAAAATATAAACGTAGATTTTCCACTTGGCAAAATGATATGTGTGACAGGAGTCAGCGGCAGCGGCAAAAGCTCGCTAATAAATGGCACATTACGCCCTATATTAAGTGCAGAGTTGTATGGTAGCATGGATGCTCCATTAGCCTACGACCATATAGAGGGCATAGAAAACATAGACAAGCTGATAGTTGTAGACCAACAACCTATTGGCAGAACACCCCGCAGCAACCCAGCCACCTACACCAACCTTTTCACAGAGATACGTAAGTTGTTTGAACAAACCACCGACGCAAAGATAAGAGGATTCAAACAAGGACGATTCTCTTTCAACATAAAAGGAGGACGATGCGAAGAGTGTAAAGGTGCAGGCGTTCAAAATATTGAGATGAACTTTCTGCCAAACGTCTATGTCACCTGCCCTGTTTGTCGCGGCATGCGCTACAACCACGAAACTCTAGCTGTGAAATTCAAAGGCAAAAGCATAAACGATGTTCTAAATATGACAGTGAGTGAAGCGCTTAAATTCTTTGAGAATATACCGCAGATAGCCGACAAATTAATAGCCATTGAGAGTGTTGGCTTAGGCTACATCACACTAGGTCAGCCATCAACCACACTCTCAGGCGGCGAAAGCCAACGCATAAAACTAGCAGCTGAGCTATCAAAACGCGACAGCGGTAAAACTCTCTACATATTCGATGAGCCAACCACAGGTTTACATTTTGAAGACATACGAATATTACTAGGTGTTCTCGACAAGCTAGCCGACAAAGGCAACACAGTGATAATCATAGAACACAACATAGACGTGATACGTCATTGCGATTATTTGATCGACATAGGCGCTGAGGGCGGAAAAGAGGGAGGCAACATCATAGCCACTGGCACACCAGAGCAAGTTGCTAAAGTCAAAAAGAGCTACACAGGCATCTATTTATAACATCAAACATCAGTAGTTTAGATGTAACAATATACCACAGGTAAAAACATTTAATTTTTTTTACTACCTTTGTACATGGCATTTAAGCCAATAATGAAACATATAATATGAGTGATTGTAAAATAAACATAGAAAGAGGCTGCAAGTTTTGCAGTGGTGATTGTTCATCTGAAGATAACATAGGAGCTAAAAGCTGTCCTGGGTGCGACAAACTAGCATCTTTCGATTGGTTATCTGAATATGGAACACAACAAAACGATATTTTTGAGATACGTTTTAAAAATACTCGTAAAGGCTACTTCACAAATGCAAACAACCTCGACTTGAAAAAAGGCGATATTGTTGCCGTTGAAGCCTCACCGGGGCACGACATTGGCATTGTGTCGCTCACAGGCGATATGGTGTCGTTGCAGATGAAAAAAACCGGATTCCGCTCAGAGGGCATTGAGTTTAAGAAGATATATCGTAAGGCAAAACCTTATGACATCGAGAAATGGCAAGAGGCAATAGCGTTAGAGCAGCAGACCATGATCGAAACGCGAAATATTGCCAACAACCTAGGATTGAACATGAAGATAGGCGATGTGGAATATCAAGGCGATAGACTAAAAGCTATCTTCTACTACATAGCCGACGAACGCGTTGATTTTCGCGAGTTAATAAAAATACTTGCTGATCAATTTAAGATCCGTGTGGAGATGAAACAGATCGGAGCACGACAAGAGGCAGGCAGAATAGGAGGCATA
>JAVVZN010000201.1:0-3779 GCA_036650555.1 Rikenellaceae bacterium | reverse complement strand
AATGAGGATTTATAGAACGAAAATTGGGGCAAAAAGAGCCGAAAAGAACGAAATTAATAAATTAAAACAGCTTCTTAGTAAAATGAGGTTAAATTGATGAGATTAATAAATTAAAGCAGCTTCTGAAATTACAAATTTTTATATATCTTTGCAGATTGTAAAATCATAACTTCACTCCGAATATAATATGAGCGAGAAATTCAATGAATATAAGGGTCTGAACCTATCACAAATAGGTGTCGATATGCTTGAAGCATGGACGAAAGAAAACACATTTAACAAAAGTATTGAACTACGCGAAGGAGAGCCTACATTTGTCTTCTACGAAGGACCTCCATCTGCAAATGGAAAGCCAGGCATCCATCACGTCATGGCACGTACGCTTAAAGATGTGTTCTGTCGCTACAAAACACAAAAAGGATACCTTGTTCACCGCAAGGCTGGTTGGGACACACACGGACTACCAGTTGAGCTTGGTGTTGAGAAAAAACTTGGTATCACAAAAGAAGATATAGGATCTAAAATATCTATAAAAGATTATAATCAATATTGTCGCACTGAGGTTATGACCTACACCGGTCTGTGGAAAACACTTACCGAGAAGATGGGTTATTGGGTTAATATGGACGATCCATACATCACATACGACAACAAATACATAGAAACATTGTGGTGGATGCTCAAGGAGCTCTACTCTAAAGGTCTCCTATATAAAGGTTTCACCATCCAGCCATACTCACCTGCCGCAGGCACTGGGCTATCTAACCACGAGCTAAACCAGCCTGGATGCTATCGCGATGTGAAAGACACCACCTGCACCGCTCAATTTAAGATTGTGCGTGATGCTAAGAGTGAACATCTTTTTGCTGGAGCCGAAGGAAACCTCTATTTCCTTGCTTGGACCACCACCCCATGGACACTTCCATCAAACACAGCGCTTTGCGTTGGACCTACAATAAAATATGTAAAAGTTAAGAGCTACAATCCATACACTGCCGAGAAAGAAACAATCATCATGGCTAAAGATTTGGTTTCAAATCTTTTCCCTGATAAAAACAAAGAGCTCTTAATGGCAGACTACAACGGTGATGGCAAGAACATTCCTTTTGAAACAATGGAAGAGTATGTTGGTTCAGAGCTAAAAGGAATTAACTACGAGCAGCTTATCCCTTGGGTCAAACCAGATGGCGATGCGTTTAGAGTGATCACTGGCGATTTTGTCACCACCGAAGATGGCACAGGCATAGTGCACATAGCTCCAACATTTGGTGCCGACGACGACCGTGTGGCAAAAGTTTCTGGCATTGCCCACATGACTCTTATTGACAAGGCAGGCAAAGTTGTTCCAATGGTGGATCGCACAGGCAAATTCTTTTTGCTTTCAGATCTTGACACAGATTTCGTATCTAAATTCATCAATGTTGATTTATATAAAGAGTACGAAGGACGATTTGTAAAAAATGCCTACGACGAATCTCTCACCCAAACCGACACCACTCTTGATATTGATATGTGTGTGATGTTAAAATCACAAAACCTAGTGTTCAAGATTGAAAAACATGTTCACAACTATCCACACTGTTGGAGAACCGACAAACCAGTGCTCTACTACCCTCTCGACTCTTGGTTTATAAAAACAACCGCATTCAAAGATGAGTTGCTAGAACTAAACAAAACCATAAACTGGAAACCTCAATCAACAGGCACAGGACGATTTGGAAAATGGCTCGAAAACCTAGTAGACTGGAACCTATCACGTTCGCGCTACTGGGGCACTCCGCTACCTATCTGGGCCACAGAAGATCATTCAGAGCTAAAATGTATAGGATCTATCTCAGAACTTTACGATGAGATAGAACTTAGCATCAAAGCTGGCAAAATGACAGAAAATCCTCTCAAAGGATATATCAAAGGCAACTACTCAAAAGAAAACTACACCCTACTCGATTTGCACCGTCCTTATGTAGATCAGATTATACTCGTGTCAGCGTCGGGAGAAACAATGCGTCGTGAGGCCGACCTTATCGACGTTTGGTTCGATTCGGGAGCCATGCCCTACGCTCAAGTGCATTATCCTTTTGAGATCAGCAAAGAGGAATTTAACAAAGTCTACCCTGCCGACTTCATTGCAGAAGGAGTGGATCAAACACGTGGTTGGTTCTTCACTCTTCACGCATTATCAACAATGCTCTTTAATAGTGTAGCATTCAAAAATATCATATCAAACGGATTGGTTCTCGACAAAAACGGCAACAAAATGAGCAAACGTCTTGGCAACACTGTTGATCCGTTTGAAGTCATCGACACCTACGGACCCGACGCTGTGCGCATGTACATGATGGCTAACTCACAACCATGGGACAACCTTCGTTTCGACCTTGAGGGTGTGGATGAGATGCGTCGTAAGTTCTTCGGCACACTCTACAACACATATAGCTTCTTCTCATTATACGCTAATGTTGATAACTTCAAAGGTAATGAACCTCAAGTTCCTATGTCGGAACGCCCTGAGATCGACCGTTGGATAATATCACTTCTAAACACTCTAGTAAAAGATGTTGATGGCTATCTATCATCCTACGATCCCACTCCTGCCGCACGTGCAATCACAGAATTTGTTGGTGAAAACCTATCGAATTGGTATGTACGCCTAAACCGTAAGCGTTTCTGGGGCGGATCAATGACCACCGACAAACTAGCCGCTTTCCAAACTCTCTACACATGTATCGACACAGTGGTGAAAGTTGCTGCTCCGTTTGCCCCATTCATCACCGATCGCATCTACCGAGATCTCAACGCTGTCAGCGGATTAGACAGAGCCGAATCAGTGCATCTCACAAACTTCCCAACATGCAATGAGTCGCTAGTATGCAAAGAGCTAGAACGACGCATGGACATTGCAGAACGCATATCATCTATGATCTTAGCACTTCGTCGCAAGGTTAATATTCGTGTTCGCCAACCGCTGCAAAAGATCATGATACCTCTACTCAATATCTCATTGAAAGAAGATATAGAGATGGTTAAAAACCTTATACTCACAGAGGTGAATGTGAAAGACCTAGAATATATAGAAGACACCACAGGCATTATGGTCAAACGCATCAAGCCCAACTTCAAAACATTAGGTCCGAAATACGGCAAACAAATGAAGCAAATTGGAGCCGTAGTAGGAGCTTTCACACAGCACGACATAACCGAATTGGAGCGTAACGAAAAAATAAATATCACCGTCGGAGAAGAAATCCTACCGCTTACTATCGAAGATTTCGACATCACCACAGAAGATATGCCAGGCTGGTTAGTAATTACAGAAGGCAAACTAACTGTTGCTCTCGACATCACCATAAACGACACCCTACGTCAAGAGGGCATTGCGCGTGAATTTGTAAATCGCATTCAAAACCTGCGTAAAGATGCAGGATTCGATGTGACCGACAAAATCAACGTTCGCATTGAAAAAGACGACACAATAAACGATGCCATAAATCAATTCAAAAACTATATAGCATCGCAAACTCTAGCAAAATCAATTGAATTAGAAGATTCAATTGTAAATAAATTTGAAGTTATTGAGATAGATGAAATATCTTACAAAATAACGGTTGATAAAATTTAAACTACACATTTATCATAAAAACAAGAAAACCGCCTTAGGGCGGTTTTCTTGTTTTTATGATACCCATGGCCTATATAAAATCTCCATTTCACAGCACGTAAATCATACGATTAGATACTATATTAAGATTTTTACCAGACATGAATAATGATATACCAAT
>JAVVZN010000200.1:0-3780 GCA_036650555.1 Rikenellaceae bacterium | reverse complement strand
CGGCGATAATGCAGCTGAACTATTGAAAAATGGAGTTATGTGCGTGGCTGAAGTTTCAAACATGGGTTGCACTCCACAGGCTATCGACCAATTCATAACAGCACGCGTAATGTATGGACCAGGCAAAGCTGTCAATGCAGGTGGCGTGGCAACATCTGGTCTTGAGATGACACAGAACTCTATGAAGATCAACTGGACAGGCGAAGAGGTGAACGCAAAACTTCATCACATAATGATGTCAATACACGATGCTTGCGTTGAATTTGGCACAGAGAAGGATGGCTACATAAACTACATGAAAGGGGCAAACATAGCAGGCTTCATGAAGGTGGCTAAATCTATGGTAGAGCAAGGAATAATATAAAGATAATGCCCACCGAAACTATTCAAATCATTTAGAAGCTACAAGAAACATGAATCACCTTAATTGAGATAGTACTCAATTAAGGTGATTTTGTTTTGGAATTATGATGTCTACAATGTCGATAGCAACTTCGCGTTTAGATTTCAAATCTATATCAACGCTAACTGCATGCTTATCAATAACCGTAACTTTATTGGTATCAACAGAGAATCCTGCACCGCTATCTTTCAAAGAATTTAGAACTATATAGTCGAGATTTTTCTTTTTGAGCTTTTTGACGGCATTCTCTCGCTCATTATCTGTTTCGAGAGCGAACCCAACAAACACTTGATCATCACGTTTTATCTCACCTATTGCAGCCGCTATGTCGCGCGTTTGACGCAATTTGATCGACAACTCGCCGTTGAAGTCATCTTTCTTCATCTTGTTTAAAGCAACATGCTCAGGAGCAAAGTCGGCCACAGCAGCAGCCATTATGATAATATCAAACATTGACATAGCCTGCAACACCTCATCATACATGGAATCGGCACTTATTGCCTCTATCTCTTCAACTCCAACAATAGAACGTTTTAAGCGAGCATCAACGCCGGCACGAATGATTGTGACCTCTGCGCCTTTTGCTTTTAGAGCCTCAGCAAGTGCATAACCCATCTTTCCAGATGAGTAATTACTAATAAATCGCACAGCATCAATTGGCTCAATAGTGCCCCCAGCAGTAACTAACGCTCGTTTCCCGGCAAGAGGCAAACTACATGAAGAGGCGGCGAAGAAATTTTTCATCACCTCAACTATATGATCTGGTTCTGCCATTCTACCTTTTCCCTCCAAACCACTGGCAAGAAATCCGCTTTCTGGCTCAATTATATGAACACCATCGTTGCGAAGAGATGCAAGATTACGGGTAGTAGTTGGGTGTGCATACATGTCGAGATCCATGGCTGGAGCAACAAACACTGCACCACGAGCAGAAAGATATGAGGTGACAAGTAGATTGTCGGCAACTCCAGCCACCATCTTTCCAATGGTAGAGGCAGTGGCTGGGGCAATGATGTAGGCATCTGCCCAGAGTCCTAGGCTGACATGCGAGTTCCATTCACCGTTTTCAGGGTTGAAGAAATCAACTAAGACAGGATTACCTGATAGTGTTGCCATGGTCAAAGGTGTGATAAACTGCTTTGCAGCACTACTCATCACCACTTTCACATTACAACCCTCTTTTTTTAGTGCTCTGACAAGAATAGCAGCCTTATAAGCTGCTATACCTCCTGTTATACCAAGCAATATGTTTTTATTTTCCAACATAACCTTGCTCCATTAAAAACTGTTAAATAGTGTTGTTGTCGGCAAAATAGCACAAAAACGCGATGTTTATGTACGACTTATTCAGTGATGTTTAACTCTGAACGATGTTCTGTAATCACCATATCGCCATCTAAATACTCTTCAATAGCAATTAGTGCAGCTTTAGGAAGACGTTCGTAATAACGAGAAACCTCAATTTGCTCACGATTTTCAAATGTTTCCTCCAGATTATCTGAGAGGTTTGTAAATTCGTTCAACTTTTTCGACAACTCCTGTTTGATTTCAGAACTAATTTGGTTAGCTCTTTTTGAGATTGCTACAACAGATTCATAAATATTACCTGTCTGAGCATCAAAATCACGCAATGTGCGAGTTGTTGTGTTTGTTGGAATTGTTGTTTTCTTAAACTCCATAACTTTATATCATTAATTATTGTTGTCGTTTTGTTTTTTTGTTGTCTTCTCTGCTTTGATAGGTTTTGGCTCTTTGGCTTTGGCTACATTCGGCTCTTTCGCTTTGGCTACCCTTGGCTCTTTCGCTTTGGCTACCTTTGGCTCTTTGGCTACCTTCGGCTCTTTGATCTTTTCTACCTTCTGCTTCTTTATCCTTATAGGTTTATCATCTATTACAGATGATTTATCGTTCTTAATCTTTCGAGGATTTAAGTCGTTTACTTTTTTGCCTTTTTTACTTGTGTTAAGTGTATTATCTTTCATTTGAGTGCTATCGGCTACCAAAGGTTTCTCCTCTTTTGTAGGTTGCATTTTAAGATCAAAAGTTGCTGCATCTTTCTCTTTTTCAACTTTATCTTTTATAACAGACTTATTATCAGCAGCTATCTGGGCTTTCACAGCATTCTCTTCCTCGGTCAAAATAGCGTTACGTTTTTTAGCTTTTTCTTTTGCTAATTGAAGTCTTGCTTCAGTCATTGTTTCAAGTTCATCAGCCGTCATGCGACCTTTATCAACTTTTTTCTGAAGTTTCTCATAACGTTTACTTCCTTTCAATATTTGTTTTTCTGAAAGCAGCGCATCATCCCCTGCCTTTTCCAACAATTGTTTACCACGTGATAGTTTCTCCGAATTATTTAAAATACGTTTCACCTCAGCTGCATATTTACTCTCTGGATAGGCTGTTTGAAAGTTGTAGACAGCATCAATAGTGTTATAGTAGCGTTCACGCTGCTTTTTCTCTACCGATTTACGAGCAAAAAGATAATTAGATTTTACTATATAATACATTATATCTTCTCGACTAGGTATTTCAGGATAAGTTTTTAATGTATTTTTAAACGATGTAATAGCTGAGTTAAAGGCACCTATGTTGTAGTAGGTTTCTGCAATTTGATATGACTTATCGTAGAGACGCTGTTTTAATTCGGTGATTATCTCTTTTACGGCATCGGCTTTAGGGCTATCTGGGTATCGACCTATATATTCATGGAAAGCCACAATAGCTCTATTTGTTGGCGTTTGATCCAAATCTGGATTTGGCGACGACTCATAGAAACTCATTGCATATAGATATTCAGCCTCCTCTGCAAACACACTACGAGTGTATTGCTTACGGAAAGCATCTAACAACTCGGCACTCTCTGCATATTTACCTTGGCGATAGTTTGCCTTGGCAAGATAAAATTTAATGGTGTCGGCCTTTGATGTTCCGTCAAGAATCTGCTCAATCTGCGAGAAAATCTGAATTGCTTTATGATCTTTCTTCTTGGCAAAATATTTCAAACCTGCCTCGTACATTGCTGGATAATCTCTACTTTTCATCATCTTATCAAAACCGCCACATGATGTGAATAGCACCATTGTCAGCAACATAAGCAGCAATCTTTTAATATTTCTTACCATATTCGCTATTTGAAATAAATTGTCACACATTATTAATGCTCTATGAAAGAGCTAAATCACGGCAAAGGTAATAAAAAATTAATTCATAATCAGTGCAAAAATAAAAACTGTCTGAATTTTACTTTAAAACTCAGACAGCTTCTATAATATTTGATGATAATTTAGAAGCTGTTTGAATTTGTTACCGAAGTTATTTTAGAGCTATTTTTGTTTCTGTTTTTGTTCTGTAAATCCGATTTTAGCGAGCTAAATGAG
>JAVVZN010000199.1:0-3798 GCA_036650555.1 Rikenellaceae bacterium | reverse complement strand
CACCATACATGAAACCTGATGGCAAAATCCTAGTTCCATTTGCAGTCGAGTCGTCGCTTTCGGGAGTTGGCAAAAGTGTAAGTCCATCGCAAGAGCTCTATTATGCTAGAGAATTTACTATTCCGTCACAGTGGAAAGAGCAACGAGTGCTTTTGAATTTCGGTGCTGTTGATTGGAGAGCCGATGTATGGGTTAATGAGGTGAAAGTAGGAGAGCATACCGGAGGTTACACCCCATTCTCATTTGACATAACATCTGCCATTAGTAGAAAAGGAGTAAATAATATTGTGGTTAAGGTATGGGATGGAACCGATAGCGGTTTTCAACCTCGTGGCAAACAAGTTTCTAAGCCAGGTGGCATATGGTACACCCCTGTGACAGGAATATGGCAAACAGTATGGCTGGAGCCAACCTCCTTATCGTATATCACTGATGTTAGGTCTACTCCAGATATTGACAATAATATTTTGAAAGTAGATGTGCTTACTGCTGCAAAAGAGAGTGTTGTCAGCGTGGTGGTGAAAGATGGTGATAAAATTGTTGCCTCAGGGAGAAGTTTGGCAGGTGTGACAACGGAGATAAAAATGCCTAAAGATGCAAAACTATGGAGCCCAGAGTCGCCTTTTCTATACGACATGGAGGTGAGTATAGCCAGCGATGGAGTGGTAACCGATAAAGTGGAGAGCTACGCAGCGATGCGTAAATTTTCTACCGCAAGAGATGCTAGTGGCATTGTACGTCTTCAGTTAAATAATAAAAATTTGTTTCAATTCGGACCTTTAGATCAAGGTTGGTGGCCCGATGGACTCTACACAGCTCCATGCGATGAGGCATTAAAATACGACATAATAAAAACAAAAGATTTTGGCTTTAACATGATACGTAAGCACGTGAAAGTTGAGCCGGCACGATGGTACACACATTGTGATCAACTAGGTGTTATCGTATGGCAAGATATGCCTAATGGCGATCAAGGAGGTCAATGGATCATGGATCGCTACTACGATCGTCCAGAAAATCCACGTAGAGCAGAATCAATAGCAAACTACAAAAAAGAGTGGAAAGAGATCATGGATTATCTCTATTCACATCCTTCTATTGGCGTGTGGGTTCCATTCAACGAGGGATGGGGTCAGTTCAACACAACAGAGATTGCTGCTTGGACCAAAGCCTACGATCCGACGCGTCTTGTGAATCCTGCAAGTGGCGGAAACCACTTCTCATGTGGCGATATGCTCGACATCCATCATTATCCTAACCCTGCTATAACTCTCTATGAAGGCGCTCGCGCCACTGTGCTAGGAGAGTATGGAGGCATTGGTTTGGTGTTCAAAGATAACGTATGGGAGAAAGGTCGCAACTGGGGATATGTTCAATATGAAAATTCAAAAGATGTGACTGATAAATATATAGAATATACAGAAATGCTCAAAAATCTTATTCGCTCAGGCATATCTGGTGCTGTCTACACTCAAACAACCGATGTTGAGATTGAGGTAAACGGCTTTATGACCTACGATCGTAAAATCATAAAGATGGATGAGCAACGCATTAAAAAAGCTAATGCTGCTGTGTGTGGACTACTTTGATTTATAGCATGTTTTTGTGCTATGGGGCTTGGAAATTTTTATCTAAGACATGGGTAACACTTTAATACTTTTTTGAGAAAAAAGTACGCACTTGCAGTGCTTCAAAAAACGAAAACACTCTTAGATGGGTTTTAAGGAGCTGCTTACGGCAGCTCCTTAGTGTATAGTTAAATTTTTATTTGACAGTAATAATTAACTTTTAATTATTTTTTGTTACTTTGCAGCTAGTTTAAAATTACGTATTGTGAAATATAGTCTGAAACATATAGCTGAAATAGTTGGCGGTGAGTTTTGCGGAGAAGATATTGTTTGCTGTGACGTTAGTCACGACTCTCGCACCATTTTCTATGGAGAAGGTGTGCTTTTTGTTGCCCTTTCAGCAGGTCGTTATGATGGTCATTTCTATCTAACAGATGCCTATAAGAGTGGTGTACGCGCTTTTATGGTTAGTAAAGAGTTTGAAAACTACTCCTCATTCCCTTTGTCAGGGTTTGTGGTAGTAGATGATACATTGAAGGCTCTACAAACTTTAGCTGCCCACCACCGACACTCCTACAAAGGAAATTTGCTAGCAATCACAGGTAGCAATGGTAAAACAATAGTTAAAGAGTGGATCTCGCAATTATATGCTGGTGAAAATGGTCTGTTCAGATCACCTAAGAGTTATAATTCTCAAATTGGTGTTGCCTTATCGCTTTTGATGATACAAGGTGATGAAAAACTTGTTATCATTGAGGCTGGTATATCGCAAATTGGTGAGATGCAAAGGTTAGAGCGCATGATTAAACCAACTCATGTGTTGCTAACATGTATAGGCGATGCACATGGTGAAAATTTTTCTTCTCGTGAAGAGAAGTTGGCAGAGAAATTAAAGCTTGCTAAAGAGGCAAACTTATTGATCTATCATAAGCAGTGTGAGGCGGCAAATTATATTGAACAAAATTTTCCCAAAGAGAAACTTTATGGCTGGTCGTACAATGAATTTAATATTGAATCACCATTTCACGACGAGGCATCGAAAGAGAATATTTTTCATGCCGTAGCTGCATTATGTTCGTTCAATATTCTTCCCGACAATCTAAATGCGCGCGTCAAAATCTTACAACGCACTCCCATGCGTCTTGAACTTCGACGTGCAATAAATAATTCAGAGATCATAAATGATAGTTATAACAGCGACTATGGCTCTCTACAAGTGGCACTCAACTACATGCAAACCATAGCCGATGGTCGTCAGCGAATAGTGATACTATCCGATATTCTCCAATCGGGAGAAGATCGAGAGCAGCTTTATAGGAAGGTCGCTCTATTGCTTTCTCGTGGCACGATTCACAAAGTGATAGCCATAGGTAGTGATATATCATCTTGTCAATCGCTTTTTAGTTCTTTAAATTGTAACTTTTATCTCTCCACGGCTGAGTTTCTATTTAGTATCGACACCTCTGAATTTATTAATGCTATCATACTCCTAAAAGGTAGTCGCCGTTTTGCATTCGAGAAGATACAGAGAGTGTTAGAACAGAAACTACACAACACCATACTTGAGGTCAATATAGACAACCTGCTCCACAATCTTTCATACTACCGATCTAAGACAGAAAAAAATGTGAAATTTGTGGCAATGGTAAAGGCATTATCCTACGGAAGTGGCTCGTGGGAGATAGCGCGAGCACTCGAAGCCGCACACATTGATTATCTGGCAGTGGCTTACACCGATGAAGGCATTGAGCTACGTGAGAAAGGTATAAAAACGCCAATCATAGTTTTGGGTAGCGATCCTTTTTCACATCGAGCGATGATAGAAAATCGTTTGGAACCCGAAATTTATAGTATTGATTCGTTAAAAGATTTTGCTCGCGAATGTGCGTCATCATCTGTGCGTAGCTATCCTATTCACATAAAACTCGACACTGGCATGCACCGTCTTGGTTTTTGTGAAGATGATATTGATGAGTTGATTAATGAGCTTAAAAGGTTGCCCGAAGTGAAGGTGAAATCAATTTTTTCACATCTTGTGGGTAGCGACAACAATAAATTTAAAGATTTTACCGTTACGCAAATTGAGTTGTTCGATAAGTTAAGTACAAAAATAACATTATCATTTCCTTACAAGATCCTACGTCACATCTGTAATAGCGCAGCGATAGAGAGCTATCCATCTGCCCATTTTGATATGGTTAGATTAGGCATAGGATTGTATGGCTTTGGT
>JAVVZN010000198.1:0-3801 GCA_036650555.1 Rikenellaceae bacterium | reverse complement strand
TTTAAATAGTTCGTCATAAGTGTCAGCGTAGAAATAACGTGATGAATCGGGAGTATGAATCTCATCTATAAGGTATATTTCGCCATCTTTCTTACCAAATTCATATTTAGTGTCTACTAATATTAAGCCGCGCTCTTTTGCAATTTCGCTACCGCGTGCAAATAGTGCTAGTGAATACTTCTCTAACAGTTCATAATCTTCTTTGCTAACCAAACCTTTAGAAATAATATCTGCTTTTGATATATTTTCATCGTGCGATCCTATCTCAGCTTTTGTTGAAGGGGTGATGATAGGCTCTGCAAAACGCTCATGCTCGCGCAAGCCGTCAGGGAGTTTAATCCCGCATATCTCGCGATTTCCTGCTTTGTAGTCGCGCCATGAACTGCCTGTAAGGTAGGCACGAACAATCATCTCCACAGCGAATGGTTCGCAGCGATAGCCAACAGTGACCATAGGATCTGGTGATGCTATTTTCCAGTTAGGACAAATATCAGTAGTGGCATCTAAAAACTTAGATGCTATTTGATTTAACACCTGACCTTTAAACGGAATACCTTTTGGTAGTACAACGTCGAATGCAGATATACGATCGCTCACAACCATCGCCAAGATGTCTTTGCCGATAGTGTAAACATCTCTGACTTTTCCAACATATAGATTTGTTTGATCTTCAAAGTTGAAAGAGGTTTTTACAACAGCTTTTTCCATAATTACATGTATTAAGTAATGTTAAATATTATTTATTATTCTCTTTTTCAGCATATGCTGCAACTATATCTTTCACAAGTCGGTGACGAACAATATCATCGGTTGTCATCTCAATAATTGCAATAGAATCAATATTGTTTAGTATTGATATTGTTTTAGGTAAACCTGAATCTGATTTTTTGGGTAGATCAATCTGAGTTATATCACCAGTCACTATGAATTTTGAGTTTCGTCCCATCCTTGTTAAGAACATCTTCAGTTGAGCCATCGTGCTATTTTGTGCCTCATCTAAGATCACAAAAGCATCATCTAGTGTACGTCCACGCATAAAAGCAAGAGGTGCAATTTGTATCACACCTTCATCAATGTATTCTATTAGTTTTTTTTGCGGCATCATATCGTGTAGCGCATCATAGAGAGGTTGAAGATATGGATCTAATTTCTCTTTCATGTCGCCAGGCAGAAATCCAAGTTTCTCTCCTGCCTCTACTGCTGGTCGGGTGAGTATGATTTTCTTTACACTTTTATTTTTTAATGCACGCACGGCAAGGGCAATAGCAGTGTAGGTCTTGCCACTACCTGCTGGACCTATGGCAAAGAGTAGGTCGTTTTTAGAATACAACTCAACCATTTTTTGCTGGTTCTCAGTACGAGCACGAATTATGTTTCCGTTGTTACCGTAGACAAGAACGTCGTCGTCGGTGGGTTGAGATTGCTTTGTTATTGGAATATGGTTGTATTGTGGAGTGTTGAATACTTGATCTATTACAACTTCAGATATGTGTCCATAACGTGAAAAATAAGCGATTAGATTGTCTAGATTGTCACAAAATATATTTAGAGGTGCAGTTTCGCCACTAACTTTTATCTTCTCTCCACGAGAGGTAATGCGTAAGTCTGGAAATTTTTTACTTATATAATTTATATTTGAATTGTGTTCCCCATAGAAATTGAGCAGGTCAATTCCATTTAGGTCAAAAACTCTCTCTCCCTTTTTGTTGATCTCCATAACTTACTATCTATTATTTTACTTTTAACACCTGTCCTATTCTAAGTTTACGAGGATCTCTTATGCCGTTAAGTTTCATTATCTTTTGTGATGTTGTGCTATATTTTCTGGCTATTGAACCTAAGTTGTCACCATTTTTAACTTTGTAGGTGACTGATTTGGCTACTTGCTTTGTTGATTTTGTTGCAGTTCCAACAGCTAGAGTTGTTTCGTCGTTTATGTTTTGATAATCTGCTAGATACATCTCTTCTTTAGCATATATCTGTTTCTCTTTCGATGCAAATTCAATGACATCGGCAATAGGTAGAACCAACGCATATTTTTTCTCTTTTGCTGGAATAATATCTATCTTATATTGAGGATTAAGACTTCTAATTACGTCGATTGGAATATTAAGAGTGGAACTTATCTGCCCAAAATGCAACATCTTATTCACCATTATTGTGTCGGTGGCTATGGTGTGCGGAGGTTTGATTGGTTCTATGCCGTGTGCCTTATGGAAGGTGTAGGCGTAGGTGGCTGCTATGAAAGCTGGTATGTGGTTGCGTGTTTCGCGCGGCAGATATTCGTATATATCCCAATATGTTTTGGCATCGCCAGCACGCTTTATCGCTTTATTCACGTTGCCTGGTCCGCAGTTGTAGGCAGCAATTACAAGAGTCCAGTCGCCATAAATCTTGTACATATCTTTCATAAATGCGCACGCCACTTTGGGAGATTTCACTGGATCAAACCGCTCATCAATAAATGAATTTATCTCCAACCCATAAGACTTGCCGGTACGCATCATAAATTGCCACAGCCCTCCTGCTCCAACACGGCTCATGGCTTTAGGGTTTAGTGCAGATTCAATTATTGGTATGATTTTAAGCTCGTCGGGCACTCCTTGCAAGTCAAGTTCTTGTTCAAATATTGGCATGTAATATTGCGCCAGACCCATTAGTCGTGCCATTTGGATGCGATTACGCACAGTGTAAACATCTATATATTTCTTTACAATTGGATTGTAGGGTAGTTGAATTGCGGTCGCCAACATATCTAAACGTTGCTTAAACACAGAGTCGGGTAGCGATTCTTTTGGATTGTAATCAGCCTCTAGGTCTATATCAATAAATTCATTTACAAAATTATCGTATGATTCCACAATATTGTTTTTGTACCATACAGATAGTAGACTATCGTATTTTTGATGATCATCAACAATAATCACATCATTTTTAAAATTTACTGCGTGCGACGCAACAGATAGAGTAGCTCCAATAATAAGCAATAATAGATGTTTACAAGTCATTAGTACACGAATAATAAAATAATAATAATTATTATTGCAATGTTTCGTTCGTAATTCTGTCTGTAAACATCAACAAAGCAATAAAAAGCACAATGTGCTTAATAAAATGTTGGATTAAAATTTAAATTTCATTCCAACTCCCATAATCCCGCCCCCGGTAGAGCGTTTTGTAAGTCGAGGTGCCTCCTCGTAGGTTGGTTCAACACGAATGGCTAAGTTGTCTGATACATCATATCTGGCAAGATAGGCATCAACGTGTGCATCAATAATTTGCAGTATATAAAAACCTGCTGTAAGGATCAATCCTAGGTCGCGGTATCTACGGTATGAATCGCGTGTGTTTTGTAACTGTGATGCTGAATATTTACCGTCAAACTCATCTTTAGTTGCATCATTACCATCGGTTAATAGCTCGTATGCTGTTTTAAAACGAGTATAACCTCTATTGTTGTAGTCAATCACATAAGCAAACGTGGCAAAACCTCCATAAATTATCGGAAGTTTCCAATATTTTTTGTTGTAGAGCTGTCCAGCCCCTGGGAACAATGCCGCCAACATTGTTGCTTTGCGTGTTGGATGCACTTCACCTTTATAATTTACAATTGCGTCGCTCAGAAAATACATATATGTGATTGCGGCTCCTGCAATCATTATAGATTTTTGAGTTTTGTATTTGTTCATCTCCGTACGGCGACTTAATATCTCCTCTGGTGATAATGAAGATTGTATAGCCGTGTTGTATAGCGTCTTAGCATCTTTGTATTTGTGAGATGCCACCACTCCATATGCCGCA
>JAVVZN010000197.1:0-3804 GCA_036650555.1 Rikenellaceae bacterium | reverse complement strand
TCGGCACTAGATCCTAAGTCTAGCGCGGCTACCAATTACGCCACATCCGCTCAGGTTTTTTTGTTTTTGCATTGCAAAGGTAATAACAATTTTTAATCTACCAAAAAAATAATTAAAAAAAATAATAATTACCTCAATTTTTCAATGGCACAAAGGTATTAATAATTCTCACAAAAACAAAAAAAACATCAAAAAACATTTATGAGCCGATAAAAATAGAAACAGCTTCTAAGATGTATCTGATTTTGTATATCGTAGTGCTACTCACGTTGGAGCGGCACTACGATGTGCAAAATGCAGTGTTATGTATCATAAAATGTGCTACTCAGAAACTAGAGTAATATCATCTTTTGGCTTATTGTAGTTTTTAGATGCTATATACTCTTTTGTTTTATTCACCATTGTTTCGGTAATATCATAATTATATTTTGCGTAGTCGTCGAGCTCAATTTTCCCAACATAAAAGAATCCCCATTTATCGAAAAAGTCGGTAAGGTCGGTTTTTGTTACATCGCAACATAGTTTTATAAACTCAAATTGATTGTTGATCGCCTTATTGCCTCTGCCTGCATCGGGAGTCAAACGCATCTTCTCCATAATGTCGGCATAAAAATCTGGAAAACCGTTTTTAGTAAAGTAGAGATGCAACTGCCAAAATGGGACAAGACGATTGAAAACATCTTTTTCTTGAAGATATGATATATTTTTACCAATTATTGTGTTGCGCGCTAGATTGTAGTTGTTTTGATTTTTCAATCTGCTTTCATTGCCCATATTACCAAGTGTATAAAGAGAGAAAAGGTTGTTGCTCACCTCGGTCATTCCGCCCCATGTCATCTGCGGACGAATCTGCATCACATGACCAACTTCATGTGAGAAACCCCAGCAAGGATCACCACTTATCACAACCTTAGGATCTGCAACCATGCGCATGGTTTGTGCATCGCCTAGATATGCCACTCCATCTTCATCGCGGAACATGTAGTAATTGAAATTCACACGTGCTAGTATTCTATTTTTTGGTATTTTATTATATTTCACAAGCCCCATTAGAGTGTAGTGGCTTTCCAACATTGCATCGTAAGATGCCATCAGCTCTGCCCCTTTACCAGAGGTATATTCTTTAAACCATTGCACTGGATATGCCACTTGAATATATTTACCACGTGCATCCATGATTGGGCTGACTGCATTTTTCAAAAGATTATCCCAATCAGCATCATTATTTTTAGAAGAATCGAAATAGCCATTCACCTTACCTGTTGGGAAGTGAACCTTTATTTTTGGAGCATTTTCATAATCGTCGTCAAAATAACTTATGTAGGCATTAGATGATTTCTCAACATTTATCACATTGACACCCTCCTTTAATTTTATCTCTTGTTTTAATAAGCCCCAGCCAAGTGGATCTTCGGTTGGTTTGACACCTTCAGCAGGCTTACGCATGAAATTTGGTAATAAAAGAGAGATTGTTTTGCCATGAGTGTTGCCAACAAGCACCACATGCTCACCTTTTTCAAGATATACACCTGTTATGTTTTCGTATTTGCTAAACCCGTCGCCTAATTTCAAAACTCGTCCTATCACCGATGGCGATGGATATGCCTCATATTCTGCAACTAAATAATCGCTTGCATAATTATTACTCAACATCTCGCGAGCAATCTCTTTCAAAATAGGAGATTTAATCTTCTTTACACTCTTCACATCTTGTTTTAATGCTGAACAAGTGGGGTCGGTAAAGAAACGCGAATCAGACTTTAAATCGGCATCAAGATTTTGAGCCATCACCATCGCACTACTAAATAATGCGCAGATAAAAATTGTTAGTTTTTTCATATATTAGTTATTAAGTTTAGAAACTATTTAAATTTGTTATCGAAGTTGTTTTAGAGCTGTTTTTGAATATTTCATTTGGAATGTTGATAGTGGTAGCCCCACCCCATTAACAACATTGGCATCGGTGTAAGGGCTCCATGCGTAACGCACATAAACAAAACGATCGCAATCCAATATAATGTCATCGCCTCTAATCACGGCATCTGTCTTTTTAAATATCATATCTTCGAGTGCCGTTTCAAATCCACGCACACTTTTTTTATCGGAGGTGGTTAGTCCATCTGCAAAATTCATCTTTAAAACATTATCATCAATGCTTTTTAGGCATGGTGAATGATATTCTATATTACTAAATCCGTAATCACGATTCAACGCAACTGCCGCCAATCGCTCACCTATGACATCTTTCTGACGAGGATGAACATCGTTTTCACAACCATAATCAGAGCTCACCACCATCTCACAGTTGTCGATTTTCTGCGCTGTACGCCGCTGAGAATCCCTAAACCTACACCATGAAGGACGGTTCATGCTGCTTAATTGCACAAAATAAAACGGCAATAAATTGTTGGCAAAACACTCTCTAAACGACTCAACCACTGCCGGGAAAATATGTTGCTCGTGTAGCTCCACATTCTCGGCATTACTCTCGCCCTGATACCAAAGCACTCCTTTAATCTGAAATCCACTAAAGGGCGCAATGCGCGACTCATACAGATATGTAGGTTCAAAATAGTGACGTTGATTTTTTATCACTGCCCCCTTTAAATTTTGATTTGCCACATCTCTGCACCACTGCATTGAGGCAGGATTGTTTCTCCAATCATAAAGCATTGTAAGCAGCACCGGATCGCGTTGCATGACTCTACGACTGACAAAACTCTCAGCAGGAGCACCTCCCAGAGATGTTTGAATAAGACCTATACGAACATCTCCAATCGTATTTTTTAATTTCTGAGCAAAATAATATCCCACCGCTGAGAAATTAGATAGCTGATCTTTCGTTGCCACCTCCCAGCTATTATTACCTATAAAATCGAGCTCATTAAGTTTATCCAACTCACTATCCGGTAGGCTATCTTTCCGATCGAATGTTGGGGTACATTTAAACAGACGTATATTTTGACATGGCTGGGCAGTTTGAGGTGAAGCACTTTGCGCCACACTCAGCGACATATTCGACTGACCACTAACCATCCAAACCTCACCCACAGCCACATTGTTGTACTCTAAACTCTTTGCAACAGTAGATATTTTCAACCTACACTGATCATATACATTAAGATGCAAATCAACACTCCACCCTCCGTTTCTATCGGTAATAGCACTACCGCTATCATCATTTTTCTCTCCATCAACGATCACCTCAACTTTGTCACCATAGTTTGCTGTTCCGCTTATTTTCACAGTTTCGGCACGTTGCAACACCATGTTGTCACTATACAAAACAGACATTTTCAATCCTCCAAAATCACCTGTTATTGCTGAGTACACTCTTCTAGCGAGCAGTGCAGCACCATTGCAAGTTGGGTGAATGGCATCGGGCAAGAGATCAGGACGCGAGAATAGCACCTGCTCGAAATCTATCAATTCACATCTCGACACAGCTGCCACATGTTCTATCTCTAATTGAATAGCATCATACCATGTTTTTGTTCCCGCACTAAAACGCTTATGATAATGGGTGATTGGAGAAAGCCGCGCCAATATGATTCTCACTTTAGGATTCACAACTCTGAAACTTTCGATAAGCGATAGATAGTTTTCTAAAAACTGTTCTTGATATATAGGATAATTACGTGGGTCGGTGTCGTTCAATCCAAGATGAATGATTGCCACGTCGGGTTTCATGTTTAAGGCAGCACGATATTGATCGCTTTTTATGTATGGGTTGTGACCGTTGGTTAATAGTGTTGCACCATTTCGCCCAAAATTTTCAACCTCATAGCCTGTGCCCAACATCTT
>JAVVZN010000196.1:0-3807 GCA_036650555.1 Rikenellaceae bacterium | reverse complement strand
TTTCTGATTGTCCAACACCAACGGTTTCGATGAAAACAACATCAAATCCAGCAGCCTCACACAAAATCACGCTTTCACGTGTTTTCCTTGCAACACCGCCTAGTGATCCTGCCGACGGAGTGGGACGTATAAAGGCACGTGGATTGTGAACCAGTGTTTCCATACGTGTTTTATCTCCAAGTATTGATCCTTTGCTTTTTTCGGAGCTAGGATCTATGGCAAGCACAGCTAACGAATGGTTCATGTCGGTGATTTTAGTGCCAATAGCCTCAATAAATGTGGATTTACCTGCCCCCGGAACTCCTGTTATGCCAATACGCAAAGAACGTCCGCTATAAGGCAAGCAACGCATTATAATCTCTTGCGACATGGCATGATGCTCTGGACGTACACTCTCAACAAGTGTGATAGCCTGACTTAAAATAGTAATATTTCCAGCGGTGATGCCATTAACGTAATCATCAACCGTCAATTTAGTAGGTTTGATCTTCTTAAAATAGGGATTAACAATAGGTGGTTGCTCTATTCCACTATTAACAGTCAGAGCACTCTCTTTCCCAAGCTCTTTTCGGTGATTCTCGTGATGTTGCATATAATCATTATTATAGATACATTTGTAAATTATGTAAGCACATCGTGCTTTATATATTTTTTGTTTCTGATCTACAAAGATAATAATTTGCCCTTAATTACTCGATTTAAAAAATAAATGAATAAAAAAATATTAAAACTCGCAATACCAAATATTATATCAAATATCACAATTCCTCTTCTTGGCATGGCCGACCTCGCAATTGCTGGCCAACTTGGAGATTATCGTTATCTAGGAGCAATAGGCATTGGAGTAGCTATTTTCAATCTTATTTATTGGAATTTCGGATTTCTGCGAATGGGAACATCGGGTTTTACAGCACAAGCATTCGGAGCTCGCAATTTTAAAGAGTGTACAAACATACTTATTCGAGCACTTGTGGTGTCGGTATTCTTTGCTGTGATTATCATTGCGGCACAAATTCCTTTTAGCAAAGGTGCTCTCTACATATTAAATTCATCATCGGAAACAGCATCGCTGGCAATGGATTATTTCAGCGTCAGAATATGGGCTGCACCAGCCACTTTGGCACTTTACGCATGTAAAGGCTGGTTCATTGGCATGCAAAATTCAAACACCCCGATGTACATAGCAATTACGATGAACATCATAAATATATCAACGAGCATACTCTTTGCCTTCACATTCGACATGGGAATAAAAGGTATTGCATTGGGCACTTTAGTATCGCAATATTCAGGGGTTCTGTTCTCACTTATAGTAATGCGCACACGCTACAAAAGAGTTCTACGACACCTTTCACCTCTAAAAGAGATCATGTCGCTATCAAAGATGCAACGATTTTTTTATGTAAACCGCGATATATTCCTACGCACAGTGTGTCTAAGCGCAGTATTCACATTCTACACATCGGCATCGTCGGCAATGGGTGAAGACATTCTAGCTGTGAACACACTACTACTCCAACTCTTCATTCTGTTCTCATATTTCATGGATGGGTTTGCTTATGCAGGAGAAGCTCTGATAGGACGCTACACTGGATCACAAAATATAACGCTATTAAAAAAGAGTATAAAATTGCTTGTAATATGGGGATTGTATATTTCTATACCATTCACTATTGCCTACGCTCTTTTTCTAACACCTATCTTATCACTGTTTACAGATAGCAGTGAGGTGCTTTCAGCTGCATTAGATTTTCGATGGTGGATAACTGCTGTTCCGATAATGTCGTTCCTCGCTTTTATCTTCGATGGCATATTGATTGGTGCCACTCAATCAGCAACAATGCGCAACGCAATGTTTGCTGCCACAACCGTGTTCTTTATCAGCTACTATTCTTTACAAAATATAGCAGGTAGTAATGCCTTATGGATCGCCTTTTTATCGTATATGCTGCTAAGAGGAATAATGCAGGCAACAATGTTTAAATTATCATCAATAAAGAAAGTTTAAATATTTGGATATAATTGCATATATAATTTAACATATTAATTACAAGCGTATTAAAATAGCATTATTTTTTTGGATATAGTATATGCGCTCAGTGGTGAAGATGTAATCATAAACTAAAAAAATAAGTTTGTAATATAACGGTTAAATCGGGCGAAAGTCCCAAAATAATACAAAATGGCAGAAAGAGTTTACATTTTCGACACAACACTTCGTGACGGCGAACAGGTGCCGGGTTGTCAATTGAATACCATCGAAAAAATAGAAGTGGCTCATGCACTTGAGCAATTAGGCGTGGATGTTATTGAGGCTGGCTTTCCAATCTCAAGTCCGGGCGATTTCAACTCTGTGATAGAGATTTCAAAAGCAGTAACCCTCCCTACAATATGTGCGCTGACACGTGCGGTTGAAAAAGATATAGAAGTTGCAGCAGAAGCTCTAAAATACGCCAAACATGGGCGGATCCACACAGGAATAGGTGTTTCGCCATCGCACATATACGATAAACTAAAATCTAATCCCGACGAAATCTTACAACGCGCCGTTGCAGCGGTGAAATATGCAAAACGATTCGTTGAAGATGTTGAGTTTTACGCAGAAGATGCTGGACGCGCGGAGATAGAGTTTCTTGCAAAAGTGGTTGAAGCTGTGATTAGTGCAGGAGCCACAGTGGTCAATATCCCCGACACAACAGGCTACTGCATGCCTTTTCAATATGGTGAAAAGATAAAGTTTCTGATCGACAACGTTAAAAATATTGATAAAGCAATCTTATCAACTCATTGCCACAACGATCTTGGCATGGCAACAGCAAACTCTATAAGTGGGGTTCTTAGCGGAGCACGTCAAATGGAGGTCACACTCAATGGCATTGGCGAACGTGCAGGCAACACCTCTCTTGAAGAGGTTGTCATGGCACTCAGATGCCATAAAACACTTGGCTACGACACAGCCATAAATTCAAAGATGATAATAGAAACAAGTAGATTGGTGTCGAACCTTATGAATATGCCAGTACAAGCTAACAAGGCGATAGTGGGTCGCAACGCTTTTGCTCACTCATCAGGCATACATCAAGATGGAGTATTGAAATCACGCGAAAGCTATGAAATAATAGATCCCAAAGATATAGGAATCAACAACTCCGAGATCGTACTCACAGCTCGAAGTGGTCGTCACGCATTGAAACATCATCTTGAACGTTTAGGCTTCAACTTCGACCAAACAAGAATAGACAAATTGTATATTGATTTTCTAAAACTTGCCGACGGCAAGAAAAACCTTAGCGATGAAGACATACTTACCCTTGTTGGTGATGAGCAACTTATAAAAGAACGCAAAATAGAATTGAAATATCTGCAAGTATTATCAGGGACACTTGTTCCAACAGCCACAGTAATTTTAAGACATAACGGTAAAGACATCACCCTTACCGACACTGGTAACGGCCCAATAGATGCAGCCATAAACGCTATAAAACAAATACTCAAACAAGAAGTTATTCTTCAAGAGTTTTTAATACAAGCCATGAGTCGAGGTAGCAACGATGTTGGGAGGGTGCACATGCAGATTAGCAGCGACGGACGTTTAGCACATGGTTTCTCAGCCAACACCGACACCATAAGCGCCTCTGTTGAAGCATACATCGACGGCATCAACAAATTGATTTAGAAGCTGTTTTAATTTGTTTTAAAAATTTTATTACTGCTATTTTTAAGGCTGTTTTTTCGATGATTTGCCGAGATAGTAGCGGACAACACTCAAAAATCATCGGAAAAAAAGTGGCAACAAAATGCTGGTAA
>JAVVZN010000195.1:0-3818 GCA_036650555.1 Rikenellaceae bacterium | reverse complement strand
TCTTCTATTTTAGGTTGCAAAATTCAAAAAACATATCTATTTTTGTGCGCTCTTTGAAATTAACGCGAAGCAGATTGAGGCCTAGCGTAACGAAATTTTTGCCGATGTAGCTCAGTTGGCCAGAGCAGCTGATTTGTAATCAGCTGGTCGGGGGTTCGAATCCCTCCATCGGCTCAAAGAAAAAAAGAAACCTGCCATAGGCAGCTATTTCAAGCTTGAATTTAAATTTTCAAGCTTGCTTGAAGAATTTAAATTCAAGCTTGAAATAGAGAGTTTCCTTTGGAAACTCTGGTTTCTTTTTTTCTTTGCAAAGGCCTCCCCAAAATGGGAAAGGCGACCGAAGGGAGCCAATCCCTTACAAAGGCGTCGTGCGAAGCACCAGCCCCAAAACCAAGGCCGTAGTGCGCCAAGCGCACCAGCCATTTTCAATCACCACCGAGTGCGTTTCATCGTCCTCACCACGATCTTTAAATAACAAAAAGGGGAGATACCAAAGTGGCCAACTGGGGCAGACTGTAAATCTGCTGGCGTACGCCTTCGTAAGTTCGAATCTTGCTCTCCCCACACATTACCCAATGCGGAAATAGCTCAGTTGGTAGAGCACAACCTTGCCAAGGTTGGGGTCGCGAGTCCGAGTCTCGTTTTCCGCTCCAAAAAAGCCTGATTATAAAAATAATCAGGCTTTTTTATTACCAATAAACCCAAATAAAAAAAGAGAGCTTAAAAAAGCTCTCTAAAAAATTTAAGTTGACCCACAAAGATTCGAACTTTGGACGACAGAACCAAAATCTGCTGTGTTACCATTACACCATGGGTCAATTTTGATTATTTTGACGGTGCAAAGATAAGGACAAAAACAACAAGTTCCAAATTTTTATTGAATTTTTATCAAAAATAAATTCACAACAGTTATTTACGTATAAAATAAACTCACAAGTATTATACTATTTTAGACTATAATTTAAATCTATTCTTTTGTAATTCGATCAAAGTTAGTATCTTTGTCGAGTAATCAACATGTTGCTAATTTTGGAATCGTTTCATACAATTTTTTCATTTTTAATCTTTCCGTGGAATTTTATAGTATTACTTTCTGTACTAATTATATTTTGCGCAATCATATCTGCCTCTGGCTCAGCATTTTTTTCATTAACACATATTCAAGCTGACTCATTTTCAACAAGCAATAAACATTCAGATATAATAAGTTCAAAGCTAATACACAAACAGAACCAACTTTACATCACAGTACTTGCAGTAAAACTACTTCTTATCATAAGTTCTGTTATTGTTTTTGATTCCATATTAAACTTTTGTTTAAACATAGACAGTGGAGCGGTTATGTTTATTACAAAAACATTGATAATATCGCTAACACTACTTATCACAGTTGAGCTACTACCAAAAGTAGCAGCAACAGCTTATCCACTTTTCATTGCCAGCCACACAGCAACGACAATAAACATACTATCAATTATTTTCCGTCCAATAACCTATTTACTTATCAGCGGAGCAAACATAGCAACGAATATTTTTGCACACAAAAGCGACCCAGTATCTCTTGATGAGTTGTCAAAAGTGATAAACAACGGCACCAAAGAGGCAAACGAAGATAAAAAGATACTAAACGGCATTGTCCGTTTTGTTGGCACAGAGGTTGCTGACATCATGTGTCCGCGCATTGATGTTGTAACTTTAAACATCAACGATAGTTTTGAAGAGGTAAAACAAACATTGATTAAATCGGGATTTTCTCGTCTACCTGTCTACGAAAATGAGATTGACAATATAAAAGGAATCCTCTACATTAAAGATTTAATTTCCAACATAGACAAACCAGATTTCTCGTGGCGCACGGTTTTACGTAAGCCCTACTACGTTCCTGAGAATAAGAAAATAAACGATTTACTTCAAGATTTTCAAAACAGACGTGTTCATCTTGCAATTGTTGTTGATGAATATGGATCAATGCAAGGCGTCATCTCACTTGAAGACATACTCGAAGAGATTGTAGGTGAAATTTCAGATGAGTCAGATATGGCAAAACAGGTGTACATAAAAACAGCTCCAGACACATACATCTTCGACGGAAAAACACACATCACTGATTTTCTAAAAATATTTGATCTTCCCGACAGCTATTTTGATAATTATCGTGGTGAGGCAGAGACATTGGCAGGAATGATGTTAGAGGTAAATAAAGATTTTTTATCACAAGGAGATGAGCAGCAACTCGGACAATTTACATTCACTGTAACCAAACTATCGTTACATAGAATTGAGAAAATAAAAATTACAAAATAGATATAATTATCATACAATGAGCCATCCCATTAAATATAATGTAATCAAACTATTACATGAGTCGAAATTATACATGGCATACTACGTAGACAATGTTGATTTCGATTTCACTACTCTACAATTATCCGCAGCAGATAAACTAAAAGCAGATTCTTTGCACGGCAAAAAACGTAAGATGGAATTTCTAACCGTACGTGCTATGCTTTCAGAAATACTACCATCTCAGAGGATTGTATATAGTGCTACTGGGGCTCCTATCATTGAATCAGACGCATGCCATATCTCTATCTCTCACTGTGACAGCTGCGTAGGGATTTTAGTCAGTGGTTATGAGTGTGGGCTCGACATTGAAAATACATCGCGTGATTTTTTGAGTGCAGCAAAAAGATTCATAACAGAAAACGACACTCTCATCCGCTCAGACATGGATCTTGCAGCAGCTTGGGTAACAAAAGAAGCCATCTACAAGGCACATAAAGGGGTAGATATCAATATTTTCACAGATATAGTTATCACTCATATGGGTGAAAAGCAGATTGCATGTAGTGTGATGGGTAAAACAGTCATTTCACGCATACTTATAATAGATTCGCTGATCATATCTTATGTAAATCTTTTAAATGTTAAATAAATACTATATCTTTGTAAGCGGCATACTCAATTTATCTAGAAACGATAATACCGGATGCCAACCACTAAATTAATAATTTGATACGAATAATGACAGATCTAACAAAAACTATCATTGAGGCTATACAAGATAAAAAAGCAAAAAATATAGTGTCGATAGACATGAGTAAGTTTGAAGGTGCAATTTGCGATACATTTGTGATTTGCAATGCAGACTCAACAACGCAAGTAAGCGCTATCGCAGATGGAGTTGAAGATAAGGTTTTTACCACTCTAAATGAAAGAGTATGGCGAACTGAGGGTAAAGATAATGGCGTGTGGATAGTAATGGATTTTGGCGATGTTATGGTTCACATATTCCAAACAGAATCTCGCGAATTTTACGCTTTAGACCAACTTTGGTCTGATCTTCCTATCAAACATTACGATTCTTTTGACTAAAAAATATAATAAAAACGACTATTATTGTGTTATTAAAAGATAACGCAATAATATTTTATTTGATATCTTTATTGATATTGAAAGACAAACGCACATAATTTATGATAAAAAGAAAAAAGTTTAATATATATTGGATCTACCTAATTATTCCAATTATGTTAATAGTTTGGAATATTTTCGGACAAGGTATTTCAATAAAAGAGGTATCGTGGCAAACTGTCAAAACACAAATGCTTGAGCGTGGAGTGGTGAAAGAGATTGTGGTACTAAACGACAAAGTGGCTCAAGTGTATTTAAAACCCGATAAAATTGAAGAGTTTAAAAACAAAGAGGAGTTTAAAAACATACCTACCACAGGAGCACAATTTGAATTTCGCATAGGATCGCTCGAAAAATTTGAAACAGATTTTGAAGCGGCACAAACAGATCTGACACAAAAAGCA
>JAVVZN010000194.1:3579-3839 GCA_036650555.1 Rikenellaceae bacterium | reverse complement strand
TAAAGAAAAATTATTGGAGATACGTAGTCGTATTATAAAAGGAGCAAGTTTCGGTGCTTTAGCGCGTATGTATTCCGACGACCCTTCTGCTGCTCGTGGTGGTGAGTTAGAATATGGACCACTAATGTATGTGGGTCCTTTCAATGAGGCGGCTGAGTCGTTGAAGGTAGGTCAGCTTTCTGAAGTTATTGAAACAGAATTTGGTTTCCACATATTAGAGGTGATGGAGAAGAATGGAAACATGTATCGTATTCGTCATA
>JAVVZN010000194.1:0-3569 GCA_036650555.1 Rikenellaceae bacterium | reverse complement strand
TTCTTATGAAAGTTAAGTTTAACCCAGATGATAAGGCAAAGGCTGTTGTGCAAATGGATAGTGTGGCGCATCAAATTCAAGTTGATAGTCTAAATTTCGACGATGCTGTAAAACGCTTCTCCGACGATGAAAAAAGTAAGATCAACAAAGGAGTGGTGACAAACTCTAGCTACGAACGTTATGGTGCACGCTACAAAACAAATATGTTTACAAAAGAGGAGTTGGGTAGATTGTTCGACAAAATAGGTCATCTAAACGTTAATCAAGTTTCTGATTCATTTGAATTTACAGACGATGCTTTAGAGGAGTCGGTAATGATAGTCAAACTTTTGAAGACAATTCCATCGCACACTGCCAATATCGACAATGACTACACTGTGATCGAAGAGATGGCAAAAGCTGAACGACAAACTAAAAAGTTTGATAAATGGCTTAATGAAAAGATAGATGAGATGTATGTTCGTATTGAAGAACCATACAATGATATAAAATTAGCTAATAGCCGTTGGAAAAAATAGCTTTAGTAATACAGCTTATAAAAGGGTGTAGTAATTATTACATAATTTAGAATGTTTAGATCCAAATTTATAACCATATTCTTATTCCTAGCTTTCTTTGCTGTGTGTTGCTTTGCACAGCAGAAGAAAGCTATGGTCGATTATAAAGCTGATCTCTCTATAATCAAAGATAAAGGGGCTTATGCTGAGCTAATAGGCAATGTGGTGTTTTATCACAATGGCGTATTCATTACATGCGACACTGCATATCGTTATAGTGAGCAGCGTATGGAGGGAATTGGTAATGTGATTATCAATTCTGATTCCACATTTATATATGGTGATAAATTTATATACAATGGGGAAACAAATATAGCACAAGTGTTCTCACCACTTATAAAAACTGTTGATAAAGATGCTATATTGTATACTCACAACATGGAATTTAACACATTGGAGAGCACTGGAACCTACTATAACGGAGGAACGACACTTCAAGGTGAAAACTTAATGGAGTCGGATAAAGGTGTTTATTACTCCAAAACACGCTCAATCTTACTATCAGGAAATGTTGAGATGCGCAATGAGAATTATGAAATATCTTCCGATACTGTCAGCTACGACTTCAATACAGAAGTAGTTACATTCCTCACATTAACACATATATGGAATCATAAAGGTGAGTTCCTTTTGGCAAAAAAAGGAAATTACAACACCAAAGAGGAGATATACGATTTTTATAAAGATGCCTACATCTTAACCACAGAACGAGAGTTATGGGCAGATAGTATGGTCTATAAGAGTGTGGAGCAGAGCGCCTCACTGCGCGATAATATTCAAGTTGCTGACTCTGCGAAAAGGGTGGTGTTGCTTGGTGACGATGGTCATTATTGGGGAAACAGCAAACGTGTACTCCTTACAAAAGAACCTGCTGTGGTCAGTTACAATGTTGATGGAGCCGACTCAACATTTATGCGTGCTGACACCATTTTGATGATACCTATGTTAGAGCCAAAAGCTCTGCATACTGCTGATAGCCTTACGCATGCCGACACCATTGCTCTTAATAGCAATATATTGCAAGCTGCTAAACAAATGTTGCAAGATTCATTGACGACTGCTGTTGATTCTCTTGTGTCAGATTCATTGGTAATCAAAAATAATATTTCCGATTCATTAAACTTAGATAAGAATGAGTTGCCAAATATTAAATCCGATTCTCTGCCTCCTATAAAAGAAGAGGTGGCAATAAAAAAGAAGGGGAAAGTTATAAATTCAGAAAAAGAGGCTAAAAAGCGCGAAAAAGAGTTGCTCAGAGAGGAAAAGAAAAAAGCCAAGAACGAAAAACGACTTGCAAAACTGGAGGCTTTAGGTTTGTTGCACACCCATGATCACGATTCACTTGCTATTGATTCTTTGGCTGCCGATTCTATTAATAAAGCAAATGATATGTCGGAGAGTGTTATTCCGCGTGAAACTGCTGTTGTGAATGTTGCCGATTCATCGGATTATTTTATCTATGGCATACGTAAGGTTAAGTCGTATAAGAGCGACATGCAAATGCTATGCGATTCAATGGTGATAAATAGCATGGATTCTACAGCTACGCTCTACATTAAACCGATAGTATGGAATGTTCAAAACCAAATTACAGCCGACTCAATAAGGCTTTTCACTAGAAATGAACAGGCGTATAAGGCTGAGTTGTATGAGTTTCCTATCTTATCTCAGATGATAATGGATGAGAAATACAACCAAATACGAGGTAAATACATGGAAACGTTTTTCAAAAACAATGAGGTTGATGTGCTTTATGTTGATGGCAACTCCGAATGTGTATATTATCGTGAGGAGGATAAAGAGGTTACGGCAATGATAAATGTGGCATCGGCAAATATGATTATATATTTCGATAGCGCACAAATATCCGACATAAAATGGTATAATGATATAAATTTTGAAGTTTACCCTATTGAAAAAATCACAGCTAAGGCAAAAGTAACGGTTAGTGATTTCAAATGGTTGCCCGATGGCAGACCAAAATCGCGTTACGACATCACAAGTAGAATAGTTCGTCCTTCAATGCGTTATGAGATGGAACAGTTGGTGCGTCCAACCTTTCCGATGACATTACAAATTGATGATGAGAAGAAAAAGTTTGCCGAGCAAGGAATTTGGAAAGATAGAATTGAACTTCTCCCAGTGGATAAAGAAGAATTTAAAAGCAGAACACTCTAATTATATTTACATAAAATGTTGCAACAACTATTTAATTTGATAAATAACATGAAAACATTAATTCTCTTTTTGTCGATCTTCACCTCTACACTATGTTTCGCGCAAAAAGAGTCGGGTTTGAGAAACATCAGTATAGAAGGTTCAAAATCAATAGTTTCGTACCTTGCTGACGATAAAATAGAGGGTCGTGAGGCAGGAACTCGCGGCGCTAAAATGGCAGCAGATTATATTGTCGAAAAATTGGAATCTTATGGATTAGATGTGGTTACTGGCTATGACAAAGATTTAAATAATAAATATTTTCATAGTTTCGACACCACAAAACTCTCTGTGAAATTTAGTTCTCAGCCTCAGAAGATGCACCTTCGTAATATTCTTGCTCAAATAGAGGGAGAAAATCCTAACGAGATAGTGATTATTGGTGCACATTATGATCATTATGGTATTCGTAGTGGAAAAATATATAATGGTGCTGACGACAATGCCTCTGGTGTTTCTGCTGTATTGCAGATTGCAAGTGCATTTGTGAAAAGTGGTGTGAAACCTAAACGCACAGTGATTTTTGCACTTTGGGATGGCGAGGAGAAAGGTTTGCTAGGATCATCGAGATTTGTCAAGAGTTTTAAAAATATAAATAATGTCAAAGCATATCTAAACTTTGATATGATAGGTAGAAATAGTGATGAACTGAATCCTAAAACATTCACATATTTCTATACTGCTAAAAATGGTGAATTTGAACAGTGGCTACGTGAGTCGATAATCGAATATTCGCTCGATCTAAAACCTCAATATAATGCTTGGGAAAACCCTGTTAGTGGTAGCGATAATGCG
>JAVVZN010000193.1:0-3856 GCA_036650555.1 Rikenellaceae bacterium | reverse complement strand
GCTCATGAAAAAGATATTACTAGCAGTAATTATAATATTATTCAGTAGTTGTAAGCACACAACTAATAATTCAAAAGAGCAATTAGGCAAACTTATATTCTTCGACAACTCACTATCAGAGCCAGCAGGAGTGGCATGTGCCACTTGTCACCGACCAGAGAAGGGATTTGCCGACACTCTGTCGCGCCCATTCTCAGAGGGCTCTTTGCCAGGCTTATTCTCCAACCGTACCACAATGACCATAGCCTATTCAAAATATATTCCTCCGCTACAATACGACACATTGCAGCAGTTATGGGTAGGAGGTTTGTTTTGGGACGGACGTGCCAATTCACTCTCACATCAAGTAGGGTTTCCATTTGTAAATATGCTAGAGATGAGAAACACTAGTGAAGAGATGGTTGTTGAAAAGATAAAAAAAGCAGCATACTACAATATATTATGCGAGATTTACGGTAAGAGTAACGACGTAAAAACAATATTCAATAATGTCGCAGATGCAATTGCTGCTTATCAAAAATCTGATGAGGTGAATAAATTTTCATCTAAGTTCGATTTATATATAGAGGGCAAAGTGAAATTGAGCCAGCAGGAGATGGAGGGATACGATATTTTTAAGGTGAAAGGGCAATGTGCCTCATGTCATATCTTAGATCCTGATCCGCAAGCAGGCAAAATCTTGTTCACCGACTACTCCTACGACAACCTTGGAATACCTAAAAATCCTCATAGCACATACTACCATCAGCCGCAATTTAATCCAGACACCACAAATTGGATAGATCTAGGCCTTGGCGTAACAGTCAAAAATACTGAAGAAAATGGGAAATTTAGAGTTCCTACCCTGCGCAATATTGAGCTTACAGCACCCTATGGGCACAACAGCTATTTCACAACGCTTGAAGATATAATACATTTCTACAATGTAAGAGATATTTCAGAGGAATATCCACCTGCTGAATACCCACAAACCATCAACAGCGAAGAGCTCGGCAATCTACAAATGACACTAAAAGAAGAACAAGCCTTAGTAGCTTTCCTAAAAACATTAACCGACGGCTATAAAGTAAATTAAAACTATTATGATTATCAGATAAGAAATGGTTGAATATTTATGTGAGAGTTAATGTATTGAATAGTAGACTGGTTGTGGGTTTTTAAGGATCGACTAATTGTTTGTCATAACATAGATATTAACAAAATAGCAAAAAAATAGCGATCATTTTGATCGCTATTTTTTTATTATATATTTGTATGTAACAAATTATTTTGTTGAATCACCTTTTGGTTCAGCAGGTGTGGTGGCAGGAGTTTCCATTGTTGTAGAAGGAACTTCTATTTGATTGATGTTTTGTATTCCTTGACTATCTTTGATGCTTTCGATAATAGAACTCTTAGTTTTGTCAATGCGATGTTGATCTATTGTCATTGAAGTTGCTAAACTAAGCACTATGATAGCTATTGCTGCGCCCCAAGTGAATTTTTCAAGAAAATCAGTGGTTTGGCGAACGCCCATCACTTGATTTGATACTCCGAAATTGGCAGCCATACCGCTTTTTGGGTGCTGCGCTAATACCGCAAGGATTAACAAAATACTTGCTACTACGATTAATACAAAGAATACGATATACATATAAGTAAATTTATTATTATCAGATTTATTTAATTTGATCCAATTGATTTGCAAAGTAAACACTTTTTTCTGGAAATTTCAAACTTAATTTTTTATAAATTGCAATTGCCCTCTCTTTATGTCCCTGCATGAGTAGTATTTTAGCAAATTGTTCTGTTATTATATCTTCTTCAATAGGCTCATTATCAATATTATAATTTTGATTAATTGCGTTTTCATTAGGGATGATACGTCCAATTGATTTACTTAAAAAAGAATCTATTAAATCTAGAGTATTCTCAGTTTTGCACTGCGAATCATTGGTTGTAGCATTTACTGTCATAACTCCACGATAATTATTTGCCATGAACGACAGTGCAAAATCGCGTTTTACCATGCTGGCAGCTTTTAAATCTCCAGCCTTAGTAAGATCTCGGATAAGCAATGCAGCACTAAGAGCAAACCATGGATTTGACTCAACAACCTCACTTAAAAACTCAATGTTCGATTCTCCTCTCAATATAGTTGAAAAATGTTCTACCGGTAACATAATTTAATATTTATTTTATTGGTGTATGATAAAGATTTTACCAAAGCCATTGGTTAAGAAGCTGTTTTAATTTATTAATTCAGCTCTTTTTGCCACAGTTTTCGCTCTACGAATCCTCATTTAGCTCGCTAAATCTGATTTACAGAACAAAAACTATGACAAAAGTAGCTATAAAATAACTTCGATAACAAATTAAAAATAGCTTCTAAGAAAAAGTAAGAGTTTCACTTGAAACTTGACTATCTGTATAGCCTATATCTATTTTTAGATTAGCATTTGCTGCCGCAGCTTTTGCTAATATGTCACAACGTTCGTTTTCGGGTATCTCGGCGTGACCTTTCACCCACACCATATTTACATTATGCTTTGGGTATATCTCCAAAAAACGCTTCCACAAATCAATATTTTTCTTATCTTTGAATCCATTTTTTCTCCATCTATGGATCCAACCGTTTTTTATTGCATTGACAACATAACTGCTATCAGAATAGATTGTCACATCGCATTTTTCTGCTTTCAACGCCTCTAAACCTACTATTACAGCCATTAGCTCCATGCGGTTGTTTGTGGTGTGCTGATAGCCATCTGAGAGCTCTTTGCGATGCACACCCGACATCATTACAACCCCATAACCACCTGGCCCAGGGTTGCCAAGGGCAGAGCCATCGGTGTAGATAGTAACTTTAACTCCCATTATGCTTTCGATATTTCAACGATCAGTTCCATGGCTTTATTCATCACCTTCACAGACACAAATTCATGTCGTCCATGGAAATTTTCTCCACCTGCAAACAGATTAGGGGTTGGCAAACCCATAAACGACAATCTACTGCCATCGGTTCCGCCTCTTATAGGCTTAATTACAGGGGTTATATTTATCTTTCGCATTGCCTTGATAGCTCTATCTACCACTGCCATATTTCCGTTTTCTATCACTGATCGCATGTTTCGGTATTGCTCTTTAACTGTTAGTTTCACCCTATCTTCACCATATTTTTCACACATGGCTTGAGCTATCTCTTTAAAAGACTCCACTCGTTTATGGTAGATTTCATCGCTGTGGTCGCGAACAATATATTCCATCTGAGCAGCATCTACCGATCCTTTTATGTTTACCAGATGATAGAAACCTTCTTTGTCAGCAGTGTATTGTGGGCGTTCTCGCTTCGGCAAGAGAGAATCAATCTCCATAGCCACCGAAAACGCATTTATCATTTTATCTTTAGCATATCCAGGATGAACGTTACGACCTTGAATATCGACTACCACCGACGCAGCATTGAAATTTTCATATTCTAACTCACCGAGCGATGAGCCGTCGATGGTGTAGGCAAAATCTGCACCAAAAAGCCTCACATCAAAATGATCAGCCCCACGACCAATCTCCTCATCGGAGGTGAAGGCAATACATATTTTCCCATGTTCTATTTCGGGATGTTCAATTAGATACTCTATGGCAGAGATTATTTCGGCAACTCCAGCTTTGTCGTCGGCTCCGAGAAGTGTTGTGCCATCGGTTACAATTAAATCATGCCCAACATATTTCGACAACTCAGGAAAATCATTTTGAAAAGTTACAATATTTAGCTTGCTATTAAGAACAATATCGCCACCATCGTATCGTATTATCTGCGCATTAACACCTCTTCCACTCATATCTGGGGAGGTATCGACATGTGCAATAAATCCTATGG
>JAVVZN010000192.1:0-3864 GCA_036650555.1 Rikenellaceae bacterium | reverse complement strand
AATAGCTGCACTGAGTTGCTTGAATATGCAATAAAACGCTTGACAGCTTGTGGTTTTGGCGATGAAAAACATGCCTGTAAGCATTGTCCGCATCATTGTTATAAACCCGAAATGCGCAATCGCATAAGGGAGGTGATGCGCTTTTCGGGGGTAAGAATGTTGATTTATTCGCCTATTGAAGCATTGAGGCATCTATTTATGCGATAATACTTGTTTTAAGGTTTTGTCAAATACTTCTATATCTTCATTGGTAGTGTCCCATGAGGTGACTAATCTTACCTCGTCTTTTAATTCATTCCAAACATAGAAGTGGTAGTGTTGTTGAAGTTGCTTAATTTTCTCATGTGGCATTGTGAAAAATAGTTGGTTTGAATCTACCGCTTGAGTGAATTTTATTTGTGGGTACGCGCTAAGTAGTGTCGCTAGCTGTAATGCTTTTGCATTTGCATTTTCTGCATTATGCAGCCAAAGATCATTTTCAAGATATGGTATGAATTGAGCAGAGAGGTAGCGTAGCTTTGATGAAAGCTGTGCAGACTGTTTTCTGATATACTCGATATTATCGGTTATCTCATCGCGAAATGATATAACTGCCTCGCCCATCATCATGCCGTTTTTTGTGCCTCCGAAACTTAAAATATCCACCCCACAATCCACACTTATCTCTTTCATAGAGCAGTGTAGTTTTGCGCATGCACCAGCAATTCTTGCTCCGTCCATGTGTAGGTAGAGGTTGAAGGAGTGAAGCAGATCGGCAATAGCTCTTATCTCAGTTTGTGTATAGACAGTGCCTAGCTCCGATACCTGTGAGATATATGCAACTTTAGGTTGTGAATGATGGCAAATTCCAAAATTGGTAAGGTGTGGACGAATTAGCTCGGGAGTGAGTTTCCCATTGTCTGTTGGTATATTTATCACTGCCGATCCTGTCATTCTGGCAGGCGCACCACACTCATCAACAAATATATGAGCTGTGTCGGTACATAGTATTGAGTTGAACGAACGGGTGACTGCTTGCAGAGCCACAGAATTTGCTCCTGTGCCGTTAAAAACAAAAAATGGAGATGCTTTGCGACCAAACACCTCACGTAACTTCGTCTTTGCTGCCTCACTCCAAGGATCATCACCATATCCGAGCGCATGATCTTTGTTAGCATCCACAATCGCTTTCATAATCAAAGGATGCACTCCTGAATTATTATCACTTGCAAAACTTCTCATTGTAATTTATTTTTTACAAAAATAATAAATTATAGTCATCATCTTATTATTTTTGTTATTTTTGTAAAGCATGTTTTAAACTATAAATAATAAAATGCACTATACATGGAAGTTAAGATAAATATCACTGCTGATAGCTGCACCATTTGTGGTAAATGCGTGAGGGTGTGTCCTTCAATGGTTTTAGTTCAAAATGAAGCCAAATCTGCTATTGAGATAGTCAGTATGGATCGTTGTATTGTTTGTGGACATTGTGTGGCGGTTTGTCCAACTAATTCGGTTGTCCATTCGGAGTTTCCGCCAGAAAAGGTTCATGAGATTGATTATTCTCTTATGCCAACACCTGAGCAAGTTATGTTGCTTTGTAAGTCGCGACGTTCTAATAGGGCGTTCTCTAAGAAAGCAGTGCCAAATGAGTTTATGGATCTTATTTTAGAGGCCGCACATCGAGCTCCAACAGCTAGTAATGTACAGCAAGTTGAATTTACACTCGTTACTGATCCTGTTATGATTGAGCAGATCAAAGATTTCACAATAGATGAATTTTCAAAGCTTGTAAAATTTATATCGAATCCGTTTGTAAAACCATTTGTCAAAATGTTTATGCCCGGAGCATATCGTTACATCGCTATTTTTAAGCGTATGAAAGAGGAGCATGAGAATGGACGCGATGTTATTCTTCGCGGAGCTACATCCGTACTATTTATACACGCCCCATTGAAAAATAGATTTGGAGCCATGGATTGTAATCTCGCATATCAAAACGGATCATTGATGGCTGAGAGTCTGGGTGTCAGTCAGGTTTACACTGGGTTTGTGTGCGTTGCTATTAAGCGCGATAAAAAGAATAAACTTGCAAAAATGTTAGGAATAGATGGAACGATACACGCTGGAATGGCAATGGGAATGCCTCTTTTCAGATACCCAAAATACATTGATCGTAGAGATATAAAAGTTACTAGGATCAATGAAACAGCTTCTAAAACAGTTTCTTAATATAAATAATAGTAAATATTACAATTATGTATTTTAATAAAAAGACAGCAGAACAACTTACATTAGTTGCCAGATTCAAGTCTATTGAAGGTAAGGCAGCTCAACTACAAAAAGAGCTCGAGGCATTAATTTCGCCTACTCGTGCTGAAGATGGTTGCGTGAGCTATCATCTTTATCGTGATAGAGATGATCATAATGGGTTTATCTTCCATGAGATATGGCAAAGTGAGTCAATATGGCTTAAACATATGCAATCAGCACATCTTAAAGGTGCGCTTGCTAATATTGCTCCAATACTTTCAGAGGAGCCAAAAATCGGTAAGTTTGAGCGTTCAGACGCTCCTAATCCTGTGTCGAAAAAAGGTATGTTAGTATTGTTTGCCTACAACTACGCAAAAGAGGGTGTAGAAGCACCATGGCAGAAGATATTAGAAGATCTTATTGCTCCAACGCTTGCTGAAAAAGGGGCTATGCACTATGAACTTCATCTTAACCGTGAAGATAAGCGTAGCTTTATGTTCCATGAAACATGGCAGACAGTGGAGTCGTGGAATGATCATATGAGTGCTAAACATTTGGTTGATTTTCTTAAAATAATGGGCGACTATGCTATTGGTAAGATAGATGTTGTGAAAGCAAAAATATTAGAATAAAAAATTACGCATATCATTCTATGATATGCGTAATTTATGTTTTGAAGAAGAGCGGTTAATAATAATATTGATCGCTTTTTTATTTTTTGTCTGCAAAAACTTCAGCTATTTTATCTTTCATGTTTTGACCACGTAATCCACGAGCAACTATTGTTCCATCGGGAGCAAATAGTATGATATGAGGAATGCCTTTAATACCGTAAGTTTCGGTTGCGGCTTTTGTGTCGAAATTGCATATTTGTGCCCATGTCATTTCTAGCTCTTTTATAGATGTTTCAAATTTATCTTTACTATCCCACACATTCACACCTAGAACCACCAAGCCTTTATCTTTGTAGCCTTTGTAAACTTCTTTGATAACAGGAATTTCAGCTTTGCAAGGACCGCACCATGATGCCCAGAAATCAGCTAAAACATATTTACCTTTACCAACATAGTCAGATAATTTTGCAGCACTTCCATCGGGATTTACTGCATCAAAATCTTTGAACATTTTGCCTTCTTGTGTTTGTTCTTTGTTAAATATTGCAGTTCTTATGTTGTGTATTGGAGTGAATGATTTTCCAATTGTTCCAAGATTATTTATCAAAGAATCAGTTAAAATAAGCGTTGGTTCTGAAGAGCCAGCTCCATTTAGGAGATCCCAAGTGATGAATAATCCGAGAGGATTTGTTTCATTACCTTTCATGTAGTGTTCGATAGATGACTCGGTTGCGGTTTTGTATTCTTGACTAAGACGAACTATCTTAGCTTGCATGCCTGTGGTGTCGGTTGAATCTTTTAATTTATTAATAGCACGATATTCACTATAATAAATATTTGATATGCTATCTAGTTCTGTGTTATATTTTGCAAGAGCATCATTTAGTGGTGCACCAGAAACTACTGATTTGCGATTAATTTGTACGTTTATGTTGCCTGGTTCATTTAGAACATTAGCATAGTAGCGAAAATTGCCACTAGCATTTATTCGTAAGATTGGAAGTGAATCGGT
>JAVVZN010000191.1:0-3883 GCA_036650555.1 Rikenellaceae bacterium | reverse complement strand
TCAATGGTGAAACATTCGGTTGGTGCAGCCAGAACGCAAACAGATATTGCGCGTTATTCGCAGCTGCTAACGGTAGAAAATGTGGTGCTTGCTGCATCAAACATCTATTGGCGAGCAGTGGCAGCTGAGGCATATCGCAATGTTGCAAAGCGTTATCTTACTATTATCAAATCAAATTATGATTTGTTGAACATTCGTTTTAAAGATGGAATAGCTGCTAAAACAGATTTGCTAATGATGCAAACACGTTTGAAACAAGCCGAATACAACCTAACTCAATCTGAGAAAGCAGTTGAGCAGGCGTTGATAAACATCAATATCTTTAGAGGTGTGGATGTGAAAACTGAGGTCGCTTTTGCCGATTCAATAATCGTTGAAAATGCTGCTATCCCTGCACTAAAAAATGTGAACGACGTTGTGCAAAATCGCAATGAATTTAATATTGCTAACCTTAGTGTCAATCAATCTATTGCACAGATGAAAATCAATCGTGCAAAATTTCTGCCTGCCTTGTCAGTGGGAGTTGGTGGAACCTATGGCACTCGTATGATAAACATAGATGGTGAGTTTGTGGTAGACGGATCGGCATTTTTAAAATTTACGGCTCCTATTTTTGGGTGGGGTCAAAAACGTAATCGTAGATTATCAGATCAAGCGAAGATCAATAGCGCGCAATATAATTTGACGCAAACCTGTGACGACATTACCAAAGAGGTAAATAGCAGCTATGTATCGCTACTTGAGAGCTATGAGCAGCTCGATGTCACCTCATCGAGTTTGGATATTGCTCAGCAATCTTTAGAATTGAATATATTTTCTTACGATGAGGGGATGATCTCTGTTGTAGAATTGTTGTCGGCACAGCTCTCATGGTTGTCGGCTTACAACAATAAAATTCAAGCAAATCTCACATACCGTGTCACTCTACTTGCATATCAGAAAGCTTTAGGCGAATTAATGGTGAGCAAATAAGAAGTTTAGGCGAATTTTAACAGCTTTTAAAATAGCTTCTAAAAACTTTTGTAACAAAATATAATTTTTTTATTACCTTTGAAAGTGTTTTGCATATTGCATAGATTTCCTTCAAAGGTTTTTTTATGATCAAAATTGTGTGAAATAAAATATTTTGTTAAAAATCGCACTTTTTTGTTTATGCAAATAAATAAGTGTTATCTTTGTATGTTTGTTTAACAATAATTCAAATAGATACTATACAATAGGATGAAAATTACCAGTCAGCCAAAGGCATTTTTGAGTAACGAAGCATTGCAGTTGCTCAACCTTTATGAGTCGCTAGGTCAGAGAGCGGAGATTTTTTTACCACGACACATTTTTGATAATCTAACAAATTTTGTGGCGCTATGTATGGATGAGCCTAATGATCCAGCTCGTCAGCAAGCAGAAATTGATCGTTATCTGTTGAAATTCCGTGAAGATATTCCAGGCTATCAGCATGTTTCGTTGATGCTTATTCCTCACAATAATTCAAAGGCATTTGAGCTTAGTGCTCGTCGCGGTAATTTTATAAAAAAAATAGATTCTCTTCTTGATACAGACAGCGCTGCTGCTGAATTGAAAGGGATCCTTCGTAATATAAAAGATTGTCATGATCTCTCTGTGGGCACTCCTCCAGTGAATAGTTACCATATTGATTTCATGTCGCAAGTGCAGCTAGGCGGATATGTGCGTGATTTGCGTAAATACCGCGACGTAATCGGTGTGACTGGCGATATTAATGAGGCGCATTGGAACTATCTAATGGACACCCTAGAGCAGATGATCTCGCAAAGCACTCACTACACCACAAAAGCTGAGGTAAGTGATTTTCTTCATCGTAGTAAATGGGCGGTGAATTTCAAAGGAATGAACGGTATGATTCGTACTGTTGTTTCGGGTAATGCAGACAAAGCTGTTGATTTACTATGTGGTGATGTGTTTAGTCGCAGTGCCACTGTTGTGATGGAGAGTCCTGAGGCCGACGAGCTCTATGATAGAATGACCATCGACACCACCTCTGTTTTTGTTGTAAAGGTTAAACATGCACGCATAAATCACTATTTGGGTGAGCGTTGGTTCCCACTGCTTACTCGTTTGGTTATTGTTGATGATTCAAAAGAGTCGCGTAGCTCAAACACCTCACTGGTGTTCTGTTTTCATAATGGAATTATAAATACATTAAATAAAGTACACACCAAAAAACTTGGTTCACACGCCAACACTCAGCTCAACCTTCGTTTGATACTCGAAAATGTAAATGCTTCGTATTTACAAGAGTTCCGCGAAAAAATTGAGGTTCAGATTGCTGAATATCAGCGAGAGATAGCAGGTTTCTTGAAAGATACTGACATCGACAACATCGAAAAACGTATCACACTTTTCAAATTAGATGCCTTTTCTCGTCAAGTTGTAAAAGATAAATATTCGCTTGAAAAACTGCGTGATTTTATCTTCTTCCTTGAAAATTGCCATAAGAAAGAGAGCAAACAGGTTCAAACCCATGAACTTATCGAAGAGTTTGAAAACCGTATGCAAAGTTATTTCTATGCAGGCAACAAACATATTGACATCATCACAATATTAGAGGGTGGTGGACGTAATCAAATCAAAACATTTGGTGATTACCTCCGTCAGAAAAAGTATGTTAATCTAAATGATAAAATACGTTATGCTTGTAAGTTGATTTTGGATATTATTCCTACTGGCTATGAGCGTACACTGAAAAACCATTTTCATAAAAATTTTGGTATAAATCTATTCTCTGAGAAATATCAAGAATATCTCAAAAAAATAGGTAAAGATGCCGATAACAAAGGTCGTTACGAGAAGTTTCTTATCGACTTAGGTATTCGTGACAAATATTTTGCACTTAGCGACACCGATAAAGATATTGTCAAAAATTTCCTTTCTTCACTTGGAAATATAGAACAAACATCTATCAGTGATGCTGTGCAGATGATCATCCGCGACTTGCTATTTAACCCTAAAGGTGCGCCAAAGCCTTATGTGATTTACAATTCGCAGCAGGCGTGGGAATACAAAGATCTTTTACCTGATGATTGTTTCGATATTAATCCGTTTGATATTGAGATTGAAAATCTGCCCAACGGACGTTTGGCTTATGAGCGTTTGACCGATCATTTAAAGAGAATAAAATCTACGCTTGCCTTATTCGATGACAGTGGTTCACTTTGGGATCTATTCTGTGAAAACACCACTATCCTCGTTAATGATCCGAACAACCCAACTGGTTATTCAGATTTCAACACTGAGGCTGTAAATAATTTCTTAACATTTTTGAATAGTTCAAAAATCACATTATTCTTAGATGAGGCTTATGCAGAGAGTGTTAAGATTGAAGATAGAGAGATGCCAAAATGGAGAACAATATCGCGTTATATACTAAATAATATTGGTGCTCAATCTAAGATAAAAGCAATATCTTCTCTCTCAACAACAAAAAATCTTGCAGCCACAGGTGAGCGTCTAGGTGCGATTGCTGTGACTCCTGCAGCTGCTTCCTTTGGCAAGTATGCTCGTAAATGCAATAGTGCCGATCACGGAAACAACAATTCGTTGTTGATGCTAAACAACACTTTGGAAACTGCCGAAGTAGCCAAAAGCATAAAAGATCGTTTAGAAATAGAGCTTCCTAAGAACGCATCGCGTTCAAAGATTAAAAATACGATAGTGAAGTTTATCACTTCGCAAATAGAGGCAACAAATCGTTACAACGAGATGAGTAGAGCCACCAGGCAGCTCCATAAGAGTGCAGGATTTGAAGGGTCGCCGCTCTACATCTTCTTACTCGACGAACTACTATCGCTCGATAAACTAGATGTGCTTGGTTTGCCCGACGACTTCAAATACAAAGATGAGCCGTTCT
>JAVVZN010000190.1:0-3884 GCA_036650555.1 Rikenellaceae bacterium | reverse complement strand
GATTTACAGAGCGAAAACTAGGAGAAAAAGAGCCGAAAAGAACGAAATAATAAATTAAAACAGCTTCTAAAACCGATTCACTATTTTTCTAGGAACGGATATTTGTAGCATGTAGGAGGGTTTAGGGTTTCTTTTATAGATCTAGCGCTTACCCAGCGAAGAAGATTTTGGTAGCTTCCTGCTTTGTCGTTTGTGCCTGATGCTCTGCCTCCTCCGAATGGTTGTTGTCCAACAACGGCTCCTGTTGGTTTGTCGTTTATGTAGAAGTTTCCAGCAGCGTTACTAAGTTTTTCTGTGGCATGATTTACCGCTAAACGATCATTGCCGAAGATTGAACCTGTGAGAGCGTAGATGGTTGATGAGTTGCAGATGTCGAGTGTTTCATCAAATTTAGCATCTTCATAGATGTAGATTGTGATTACCGGACCAAATATCTCCTCTACCATTGCTTTGTAGGTGGGATTTGTGGTTACTATGACGGTTGGTTCAACAAAATATCCAACGCTATCATCGCATTTACCGCCAAACACTATCTCTGCCTCTTTCGATGTGCGAGCATGGTCGATATAGCTCTTTATGTTGTCGAAAGATGTTTTGTCGATCACTGCATTTACAAAATTAGAGAAGTCGGCAACATCGCCCATCTTAATCTCAGAGAGCATTTCGCCCATATATTCTTTTACTTTACCCCAAAGTGATTTAGGAATATAGGCACGAGAGGCTGCCGAACATTTCTGACCTTGATATTCAAACGATCCACGAACAAGAGCCACTGCCACCTGTTTTGGACATGATGAATTATGCACCATGACAAAATCTTTGCCGCCAGTTTCGCCAACAATTCGAGGATAACCATGATAATTCTGAATGTTTTCGCCAATGCTCTTCCAGAAATTATTGAAAGTGTTTGTTGAGCCAGTGAAGTGCACGCCAGAGAAATGAGGCGATGCAAACACCACCTTACCTATCACACTACCTCTACTAGGAACGAAATTTATAACTCCGTCGGGAACCCCTGCCTCTTTGAAAATTTTCATTAGGTAGTAGTTAGAAAGCACCGCAGTTGATGATGGTTTCCAAACAGTGACGTTGCCCATGAGTGCAGGTGAGATATTTAGGTTGCCTGCTATGGCGGTGAAGTTGAATGGCGATACGGTAAAGACAAAACCCTCTAACGCACGATATTCACTTCTATTGATGGTTCCTGTTTCGCTGCCAGGTTGGTCTGAGTAGATTTGACCTGCAAAATATACATTATAACGCAAGAAATCAACCAACTCACATGCTGAATCAATCTCTGCTTGAAAAGCGTTTTTACTCTGTCCAAGCATTGTTGCAGCATTCATTACATATCTATATTTTTTAGATATAAGTTCAGCAACTCTAAGCATGATAGAAGCTCTGTCGATCCAATCCATCGCAGCCCATTTCTCACGCGCTTTTACAGCCTCATCAATAGCGAGTAGAATCTCTTTTTCTCCAGCAAGATGACATGTTGCAAGCACATGTTTGTGATTGTGTGGCATAACAACATCCATTGTGTTGGCTGTGCGAATCTCTTTTCCCCCTATGATAAGAGGAATCTCGATCTTTTCACTGCTCATTCTTTCCAACTCTTCCTTGAGCGCTTTTCTCTCTGGACTTGATGCGCTATAACTGCCGATAGGCTCATTTATAGGCTTTGCAAATTTGAAAATCCCGTTATTCATTTTGATATTATAGTTTTAGATTACACAAATATCTTCAAAAATAATAATATTTTTGTTAATTATTACCGTTTTTGATTATATTTGTAATATATTTAGTGTGGTATATTAATAGTAATCTTGTTATCAGGTAGATAGCAATATGTTTTTTTATATAGTTAAACGATGAAAAAAGGTTTTTTTAGATCTAATAAATATTTGAATATAAAAGACCTGCTAGTTATTACTGGCATGTTTTTATTTATGAATATATTTGCTGCGATAATAGTAACGTTCTCTCTGAAGTTTTTTAATGTCAGTGTGGCTGAACCTATTGGGTTCAATATATTGGTCATTTATTTTATAGCATTTTCGTTGTTGATTATGTTCTTGCTGTTGTATCGCAAGGTGCGTTCATTGAAAGATGAAGGTGTAAAACTTGAATCACCATTTAAAGGCGGAAAATTTTCTCCATCAATATTACTGTTTGGAATACTTCTTACTTTATCATCTCAAATTGTTGCAAATCCTTTTGTGGAGCTGTTTCCCGACAGCTCTGACACGATGCTTAAAACGTTACAAAAGCTAGGTTCGTATGCCATATTATTAACAGTATTTATTGCTCCAGTTTTTGAGGAGTTGGTGTTTCGTGGTGTTGTCTTAAACGATGTACGTCGCTCGTTCGGTAGTTTCACAGCGGTTGTGGTGTCGGCTCTGCTTTTTAGTGTTGTGCATCTTAATATGGCGCAAATGCTGCCTGCGTTTCTTGCTGGAATAGTATTTGGCTATGTATATATTGCCTCTGGTTCAATATGGGCAGTGATATTTCTACATCTTCTAAACAACGCGTTGTCGTATCTGCTCTACATAATTATGCCAGTAGAAGATTTTTCAAAACCATTGGGCGAAATAATTCAACCTCAATATATCTACTATATCATATATGTATCGGCATTTGTTATGCTTTTGGGGATGGTGGTCAGATTGATATTTTTGTGCCGTACTGACAATAAATTACGCGCTGCGCAAGTTAATAATAATGTAGATACAGATTTAATTATTGAAAACAAACCATCGGAAATTGCAGATGAAAAAGATGATGAAGACTCTACAAAATTAACCGACACACCATTTATATAGATAAAATAATTAACTTTGTAACGATTTTTGCTAACTATTACACTACAACTTTGAATATTAGAATATTATATATATCACTATTGCTCTCATTCTCTTTGGTTTCATGCAAAGAGTTGTCGTTTCCATCTTTTTTTAATAAAGGGACAAAACTTGCAAAAGTAGGTAGCAATGAACTTTATCTCGACGATGTTAAAGGTGTTTTCTATGCTGGAATAACTCCTAAAGATAGTATTGATCTGCTTAACGCTTATGTGGATAAGTGGGTGAAAACAATGTTGAAAATAGAAAAAGCCGAAGAGCAATTTTCTAAAGACAACGATGATATAGATGAGTTAATTAAGCAATATCGAAATTCGTTGCTGCTAAATAAATACGATAACTTCTACACTGCCTCTATCGACACACTGATCACAAACGACTCTATAACATCTTACTATGATGCAAACAAAGAGTTGTTTCATTTGTCGAATCCAGTGGTGATGGGTAAAATATTGATCTATCCAAAATCGTATCGTGCCGACAAAAAATTAATAGAGTTGTTTAAGTCGAATAATGAAAACGATATTACCGATCTTTCGGGTCTGGTTGTAAAGCATAATCTTAAATTAATTGAATTTAAAGATTGGACATACTTCACTGAGCTACTAAAGCATATCCCATTCACAGAACAACAGTTCGATGAATTTCTAACAGAACATTCATATTACGATGTGTCTGATGAAAGTAATAACTATGTGATGTTGATTAATTCATATAGAAATAGTGGCGACTACACACCTATTGCTATGGTGCGCACGGTTATTGAAAAGATGATTTTAAACAACCGCCGAACTCAAAAGTTGAAACAGGTGGAAGATTCACTCTACCTAAAAGCCACTAGTGATGGCGATGTAGTAATTAATAAGAACGAAGATAAGTAATACATTAAACTGTTAATAGAGTATAAAAGCTTAAAATATATTATAATCAATGATAAAGATTAGTTTTAACCATGGTTTGTTTTCTGCAAAAAAGCTACTAGCTTTTGCAGTTTTAATGTCGGTAGCAGTGCGTGTATCT
>JAVVZN010000189.1:2036-3906 GCA_036650555.1 Rikenellaceae bacterium | reverse complement strand
ATATCATTCAACTTATTGTATTTTGCTTTATCGGCTCTTAAATCGTTTAGCCATTTTATTGCATCGTCGCTAGAGGTGATAGGAGTTGCCACGCCCATGTCTTTCAATGTTACTGCCTCCATGAACCGTGTGTAGTTTGGTCCGAAGATCATTGGTAATCCAAATGTTGCAGCCTCTAGTGTGTTGTGTATGCCAATTCCGAAGCCTCCGCCAATGTAGGCGTATGTGGCATTGCGATAAACTTTTGAGAGTATGCCCATCGTGTCGATTATGATAACATCACACTTAGAGGCTTGATCTTGATCGGTGATCTGGGTGTAGCGTATAACTTTACGCCCCATCTTGCTGATTGATTCATAGAGAAGTTTGATTTTAACTTCACCTAGCTCATGTGGCGCAATCACAAATTTAAGATCTGTAAATTTCTCAATAAGCTTAAGAGTTATCTCGTCGTCTTTCTCCCAACTACTACCGCTTATAAACACCTCTGATTTATTAGCAAATTTCTCAAAAAGCGGAATTGGAGCTGCCGATGTGGCTATTGAATAGACTCTATCGAAACGAGTGTCGCCACACACGGTTGTGTTATCAATTCCAATTGAGTGTAGCAAATCTTTTGATTGGGCGTTTTGTACAAAGAGATGAGTGATGTTTTTCAGAATTTTGGCATAGCTCTTACCATATGGCTTGAAAAAGAGCTGAGATGGGCGGAAAATTGCCGACACCACATAAGTTTTTATATCTCTTCGGTGAAGTTCTTGAAGATAATTTTTCCAGAACTCATATTTCACAAACACTGCCACCTCTGGTTTTACAATATCAAGAAAGCGTTTTACATTTTTCGTTGTGTCAATCGGAAGATAAAATATATGATCTGCTCCTTTATAATTTTTCCGAACCTCGTAGCCTGATGGCGAGAAGAAAGTGATGAGAATGGTGTGGCTAGGATAACGTTCCGAAAATTTTTCAATCACTGGACGACCTTGTTCAAACTCACCTAGCGATGCGCAATGAAACCACGCCACAGGTTTGACATCTCCTTTTAAAGCGGCGGTAAGACGCGTGAAAATATCACGACGTCCTTCACTCCATTGCTTTGCTTTAGGGTGTATTGGCGCCAATATGCTTATGGCACATTGATAAAATGATAGCGCGGCGTTGTATAAAAAAGTCATGTTATGCTAAGTTCGTTATTAACTCTTGATATTTACTTTTTATTATCGGGTTGGTAAGCGATTCAGGTTCACCGTTGTCGGATGCCTCACAGATCGACTGAACAAGTGGAATTTGAGCAAGAAGTTTTATGTTTTCTCTTGCTGCAAGCTCTTTGACTCCATCTTTACCAAATATATAGTATTTGTTTTCAGGCAGTTCGGCAGGCGTAAACCAAGCCATATTCTCAATTATTCCTATGATTGGTACATTGATGTTCGGTGCTTTAAACATGGCTATGCCGCGAACAACGTCGGCAAGTGCCACTTTTTGCGGTGTGCTGACAATTATAGCTCCTGTGACTTTCATCTCTGCGAGGATAGTGAGATGAACATCGCCTGTGCCTGGTGGAAGATCAATAAGCAGATAGTCTAGCTCTCCCCATAATGTTTGATGTATGATCTGTTTGAGGGCGTTTGTTGCCATTGGTCCTCTCCAAACGAGTGCGTCGGTTGGTTTTATAAAGAAGCCTATTGACATGATTTTCACGCCATGTCTTTCAACTGGGATGATAAAATCTTTGCCTTCAACTTTTTCTCCTAGAGCTGAATAATCTTCGCAGCCGAACATCTTAGGCTGTGATGGACCATAAACATCGGCATCAATAATGCCAACTTTATAACCTGCCTTAGCAAGAGTTACAGCCAGATTTGCGGTG
>JAVVZN010000189.1:0-2026 GCA_036650555.1 Rikenellaceae bacterium | reverse complement strand
TAGACTTACCTACGCCACCTTTGCCAGATGCCACTGCAATAATATTTTTTATGGTACTATTTTCGCTATTAATTTGTGTGGATTGTGGCTTATCTGTTTTTGGTTTTGGTGAGGGTTCGCGAGTGGTGATTGTGATGCCTGATTTTAGTTGAGGATATGAAAACTCAATTTTTTGCTCGCATATTTTCTTTAGTGAGGTGACAAATGGATCGCGTACTTTTTTGGTTTTAATAGTGAAACTCAATTTGTTACCATTAATAATTATAGATTCTATCATCTCTAGTGCCACTAAGTTGTCTGCATATTCGGGATGGATAATCGTGCTTAAAATCTCTAAAATATTATTTTCTGTCAGCATATCTTTCTCCTATAATAAATAAATTGTACACAAAGATATTATTATTATCTTTACCAAAAGAAATTTAGACTAAAAAAACAATTATGAATTCATTTTTTAAAACTTTTTTCGCTTGCTTTCTTGCCATAATTGCAAGCTCGATCTTTTCGTTTTTTGCATTTTTCGTAATAATATCAATGTTATCGGCTTTACTCACACCCTCTGCGCCAAGTTATCAATCGGGGTCGGTTCTTACTATTAACCTGACGGAAACAATAGTAGATAAAGAGCCTGTAAATCCTATTGAATTGGTTGATATGGGTTCTTTTACATTTCAAAAAACATTGTCGATAACAAAAATATTGGGTGCAATAGAATCAGCAGCGGTTGATCCTAAGATCGAAGGTATATATCTAAACCTATCATCGGCAAACTCAATTGGAATAGCAAATGTTACAGAAATTCGCGATGCTCTTAAAAAGTTTAAAGAGAGTGGGAAATTTATTGTCAGTTATAGCGACGTCTACTCTCACTCAACATATTTCATGTCGTCGGTTGCAGACAAAATATTCCTAGCTCCTGAAGGTGCAATGCAATGGAGCGGTTTGTCGGCACAAACTATGTTTTTTAAAGGCACACTAGAAAAGTTGGGTATAGTGCCAGAGATAATTCGTCACGGTAAATACAAAAGTGCTGTGGAGCCCTTCACACAAGATAAGATGAGCGATGAGAATCGTGAGCAAACAAGTGCATTGTTAAATTCGGTTTGGGGTTACATGATAGGCGAGGTTGCTGCTGCACGTTCTATTGATTCAGCGCTCTTACAGCAATATGCCTCTGATCTTTCAGTAGTGTCGTCGGAAGATGCCGTTAAACTCTCACTAGTAGATTCTCTAGGTTATCCTGCCGTTGCCAGTGAGTGGATAAATGCAAAAACGGGTAACAGTGATTTTAAATCTGTTTCGCTCTATGATTATGTACATAATAATTTCGAGAGTAGTAGTGAATATTCTAAAAACAAGATAGCTCTTATTTTTGCCGATGGAGAGATCGTGTCGTCGGCCTCAGAGAATAGAGGAGAGATAAGTAGCACCGTCCTATGCCGCAATCTAAAGAGTGTGCGTGAAGATGAAACAGTGAAAGCAGTTGTGCTTAGAATAAATAGTCCAGGCGGTAGTGCGTTAGCCTCCGACATGATTTGGAATGAAGTGAAATTATTGAGAGATAAAAAACCAGTAGTGGTGTCAATGGGTAATGTTGCTGCCTCTGGTGGTTATTACATTGCCGCACCTGCCGATATAATTATTGCAGAGCCAACCACAATCACAGGATCAATCGGTGTGTTTGGTGTTCTTTTCAATGCAGAGAAAGGATTGAAAGAGAAGCTTGGCGTCACAATTGATGTCGTAAACACAAATCAGTCGGCAGATATGGGTTCTATTGCTCGTCCTCTCACTGATACAGAGCGATTATTTATTCAAAAAGGTGTTGAACGCACCTACGACACGTTCGTTACTAAAGTTGCAGCTGGTAGAAATCTAACCTTTGATAAGGTAAACGAAATAGCAGGTGGCAGGGTTTGGAGTGGGGCCGATGCCGTTAAAAATGGTTTAGTCGATGGTTTTGGTGGGGTGAAAGAGGCTGTCAGTCTGGCTGCCGATCGTGCTGGTGTTGCCGACTCATTTAGAA
>JAVVZN010000188.1:0-3912 GCA_036650555.1 Rikenellaceae bacterium | reverse complement strand
CCAAAACAATATCAACAGTTTCATCTGCCAACAGTTCCTCCGGTGTTGGGTAAACATTATACCCTTTACCCCTTGCTACTTCCATTCGGCGGTCATCTATATCGTAAATACCTCTTAAAACTAATCTGTCATTAATGGAAAAATTTGTAATGGCAGGACCAACTGCTATTCGTTATCGTGATATTGGTAAAGGAGCTAAAACAATAGTTCTACTACACGGCTACCTCGAATCAATTGAGGTGTGGGATGATTTCGCTGGCGAGCTTGGTAAAAATTTCCGTATCATCTCTTTTGATCTTCCCGGACATGGAATATCGGAGGTGATGGGTGAAACTCACACAATGGAGTTTATTGCCGATACCCTTAATTTTCTGTTAGAAAAGTTGTCTGTCATTAAAATTAATATAGTAGGACACTCACTAGGAGGCTACGTTGCGCTTGCTTTCTCAAAAAAGTATAGTTCAAAAGTTGAGTCATTAACGTTGTTCCATTCTTCGCCAAACAGCGATAACGAAGAGAGGAGAAAAGGACGGCAACGTGAAATAGAGATAATAAAAAGCTGTAAAAAAGAGTTGCTCACCTCTGTTAATCCGGGTAAATCTTTCGCTCCACAAAATAGACAGCGTTTTGAGCACGCCATAGATGAGCTTTCAGAGCAGGCAATGCTTACGGAAGACGAAGGTATTGTAGCTCTACTAAACGGTATGACTGCCAGAGAAGACATGAATGATTTTCTGAAAACAGCGTCATTTAAGCAGTTGTTCATCTTTGGTAAATTCGACGAGTTTATTCCTAACGATTACGCTGAATCCATAATAACAAACAATCCACAAGCCAAAATTATATGGCTTGAGAACTCAGGTCACATGGGTTTTATTGAAGAAGAAAAAATATCAGTAGAGGCATTAAGTGAGTTTATAGGAGAGTAATAAAAGCAATTTATTAGCAGCGACGACGAAATTCAGAACACACTATTGCTGTGGCAACACTCACATTCAACGACTCACATTCATTTTTTGCAGGAAACGATGGAATCCGCAATTTTGCGTCAGCCATGTTTTGTAGAGTGTGGCTCACACCTTTGCCTTCGTTGCCCATTACTATGATGCCTGTTGATGAGAGTGGGGCGATGTAGATGTTTTGTCCATCAAGGGCTGTGACGTATAGAGGAATTGTTTCTTGTTTAGCTTTTGATAATAGTTTTTGTAGGTCACAATAGATCATCTTAACCCTTGCAATAGCGCCCATGGTGGCTTGTACAACTTTGGGGTTGTAGGCGTCGGCTGAATCTTCGGAGAGGTATATCTGTTTTATTCCAAACCAATCACAAATACGAATTATAGTTCCTAGATTTCCAGGGTCTTGTACGCAGTCAAGAGCTAGCGATAAACGATCGTTGTATAGCATGGGAGTGTTGTCGGTTGGCATGTTTATCAATGCCAAGACAGGAGTTGCACTCTTTAGAAAAGTGATGCGATCCATGTCGGACATAGATATTTTTTCTGATTTTATTTTAGAAAAATGATTTGTGAAATCACTTTCTAATTTTTCAGTATAAAAAATTTCACTTATAGTAAATGAACTTCTAAGCATATCTTCAAGCATCTTAATGCCTTCAATTACAAATAGTTTTGTTTCTACACGTGATTTTTTATCACCTAACGATTTTATTAATTTTATTTTCTGACGCTCCATCGTTGATTTTTTTATATGCAAATATAATAAATTATTCTTACATTTGCATTTTAGAAATAAGTGCAAAACTATATCTAAAAATTACGAATGTCGAAAAAAACATTAGCAACTCTCGCGCTCAAGGGTGGAGAGAAGTTTGAGGGGTATGCCTTCGGCGCTCCTACGTCGGTTCACGGCGAAACAGTCTTTAATACCGCAATGACCGGTTATCCAGAAAGTCTGACCGACCCATCTTATAGCGGGCAAATCTTAGTTATCACATATCCATTAATTGGAAATTACGGAGTTCCTTCCATGAGTTTATCAGACGGGGTGCTCCGTTTTTTTGAGTCTGAACGTATTCATGTTTCAGGAGTGGTTATTTCTGACTACTCATTTGAGTTTAGTCATTGGAATGCTGCCCAAAGCCTCGACGCATGGTTGAAAGAGAACAATGTTCCAGGTATTTATGGAGTGGACACACGTGAGATCACAAAAATTCTCCGTCAAAACGGCTCAGTGTCGGGCGATATAATAAACCATGATGCCCCTTTTATAAAAGAAAAGATTGATTATGAAAATGTCAATTTTGTGGAGAAGGTATCGGTAAAAGAGATAGTCACATATGGCAATGGTGAGAAAACGGTTGTGCTTGTGGATTGCGGATGCAAACTGAATATTGTGCGTTGTCTGCTCCGAAGAGGAGTGAAAGTGGTGCGTGTGCCTTGGGACTACGACTTCTCAACATTGCCCTACGATGGAGTGATGCTATCTAACGGTCCGGGTGATCCGCAGAAATGTGGAGTAGTGGTGGAAAATATTAAGAAAGCCATGAAACTAGAAAAACCTATCTTCGGGATATGTCTTGGAAATCAACTCTTGTCGATAGCAGCAGGGGCATCAACCTACAAATTAAAATATGGTCATCGCTCACATAATCAACCTGTGCTTATGGTGGGTTCCGATAAAGCATTCATAACATCACAAAACCATGGTTACGCTGTGGATGACACAAACTTAGGTAGTGATTGGGAACCATATTTTGTAAATCTCAACGACGCAACAAATGAAGGCATACGTCATAAGTCAAAGCCTTTCTTCTCTGTGCAATTTCATCCTGAGGCAACCAGTGGTCCAGTGGATACTGAGTTTCTGTTTGATCGCTTTATCGGTATGTTAGCTAACAACAGATAATTTAGATGTCATCGGATATAAAACAATAAAACAATATTAAAAGTGCGTTTATGCTAGACAAAAATATAAAGAAAGTACTATTATTAGGTTCGGGTGCTCTAAAGATAGGTGAGGCAGGTGAGTTTGATTATTCAGGTTCGCAAGCATTGAAGGCTTTGAAAGAGGAGAACATCTACACCATATTGATAAACCCAAACATAGCAACAGTTCAAACCTCGGAGAATATTGCCGATAAGGTCTATTTTCTACCTGTAACTGCTGAATTTGTGGAGGATGTGATTGCAAAAGAGCGTCCCGATGGAATATTACTCGCCTTTGGAGGTCAAACAGCACTAAACTGTGGGGTGAAACTATTTCATGGTGGAGTGTTTGAAAAATACAATGTTAGAGTGCTCGGCACGCCTGTTCAATCTATCATAGACACAGAAGATCGTGAGAAATTCGTTAAAAAACTCGATCAGATAAGTGTCAGTACAATTAAAAGTAAGGCTGTGACCACTATCAGTGATGCGCAGGTGGTTGCAAGAGAGTTAGGATACCCAGTGATAATACGTGCTGCCTACACACTTGGGGGGTTAGGATCGGGGTTTTGTGATAACGATGAGCAGTTGCTCGCCTTAGCCACAAAAGCTTTCAACTACTCGCCTCAAATTCTTGTTGAGAAGTCGTTGCGTGGTTGGAAAGAGGTTGAATATGAGGTTGTACGCGACCGCTACGACAACTGTATTACCGTGTGTAACATGGAAAACTTTGATCCGCTCGGAATACATACTGGTGAGAGTATTGTGGTTGCTCCTTCACAGACACTCACAAATTCAGAATACCATAAGCTACGTGAGATAGCAATAAAAATCATCCGTCATGTTGGTATCGTAGGAGAGTGTAATGTTCAATATGCGCTCGATCCATATTCTGAAGATTACAGAGTGATAGAGGTGAATGCGCGTCTGAGCCGTTCTTCTGCTTTGGCATCTAAGGCCACTGGCTACCCACTTGCTTTTGTGGCTGCAAAACTAAGTCTGGGTTATGGGTTACATCAGATAA
>JAVVZN010000187.1:0-3925 GCA_036650555.1 Rikenellaceae bacterium | reverse complement strand
TTGAATACTGGATTGCTATTTGAATTATCTCTGTCAATTTCTCTTTTGTTATTTCTCCGGTGCCGAATGTGTCGTGGCAGAATACTTTCTGACGTTTACCTTCAACGAAAAACTGTTTCTCATGGTTGATGAATATTCGTCCGATTAAATAGCCCTCGTCGGCCATACGGTTGTATTTGAATGAGTCGGCTAGAAAGTTGTAGATGCTTATTATTCCGCAATAGCTATTCGTAGGATCTTGTTTTACATATTTATTTTGAAAAATAGAGTGCTCACGATTGAATTCAAATACATTTGTGTGCATTGAAAATATCAACATATCGGTTGCAACTTGAAGTTGTGCTTCAAATTTTCCTCTATCACGATATTCCACTTTGATTAGTCGTGTGTTTGTCAGAGCATCGTTTATCTCGACGCTCATCTCATGTAAAATTTCTTTCAGATCTTCAAATACGCTTACCGTATTGGTGAAGATCGTCTGCTTTAAGGTTGATTTTGTTTCGAGAGATTGTATTATTCGCTCGGCTCTACTACTGTCCATTATAATTGTCTTATCTTAATAACATTTTTTGTCCCTGCTTAACTGCATAGTGACGTGTATATAGGTTTAAGGCGGCAAGCTTATCTATTTTTATACCATATTTCTGTGATATGAAATACAATGTTTCGCCCTTACTTACAGTGTGGTAATTGTAACCATTTGCTGCTTTTGATTTTTTACCCGATATGTATATTATTGAATTTGCATCAATCTGTGTTGGTGCTGTGGTAAGTTCATTGTATTTCATCAATTTTGAAATTGATTTGCCAGTTTGTTTGGCTATTGATGCAAAGGTGTCGCCTTGACGAGTTATTATGAATTTCACATTATTATTTAGGTAAGTTGGTATAGGTGTTGATGTAACTAGTGTGTAGTCAGATGCTAATACTGTTGGACCACAGTATGCCCCTTCGGTTACTCGTTCCACAACCACTGGGATAACAATTTCTTTGCTAGGTTGTTTAGGAGTCTCAACTATCGTATTCTTATTTAAAGCTGCATCATCTAGTTTGTAAAGCTCATTCTCTTCGATTATGCGTATCAGATTTTGTGCATATTGAGGATTAGTGGCATATCCAGCACTTTTTAACCCTTCAGCCCACGATTTGTAATCTGTTGCGTCGAGTTTAAATAGAGGGTTGTATCTATCTCTCTCTCTTAAAAATTTGCTATGATCTATGTATGAGTCGTAGACAGTTTCATATTTACGGAAACATTCTCCTTTTTCATCATCATCATGCAAAACAGTTGCTCCTGTCCAGTCGGTTTTACATTTAATGCCGAAGTGGTTGTTCGACTTCTGTGCAAGTATGCTGTTGCCTGACGACGACTCCAATATGCCTTGTGCCATGGTTATGCTTGCAGGGATACCGTACTCTGTCATGTTTGCAATAGCAAGGTCGCTGTACACTGCAATGTATTCCGACACTGTCATTTTCTTCTGAGCTGAAAGTTGTAGCGAGGCAAAGATTAAGGCAGTAAGTAGGAGAACTCGTTTCATAATCGTTTATCTTAAAATATTGAATAATAAAAGTTAAAAAAGGCGAGAAAAATCTCGCCCTTTTAAATTCACACAATAATCGAGATTATTGGTTTTTCTTATCGTAGTGTGTTTTGTATCGGGTCATAAACTTATCAACACGTCCTGCTGTATCTACTAGTTTCATCTTACCTGTGTAGAAAGGGTGTGATGAACTTGAAATCTCAACTTTATAGACTGGATAGGTTTCGCCGTTCACTTCGATAGTCTCTTTTGACTGAACTGCGGACCTGCACAAAAACACTTCCTCGTTTGACATATCTTTGAATGCCACAACGCGATAGTTTTCTGGATGAATACCTTTTTTCATGTGCTTTTATTTTGGTTATGTAATATGCGTGCAAAGATAAGTATTATATTTTAAATAGAATCATATTTTACAATTTTTTTCAATATTATGTTTTCCACCATCTCTGTTTCATACCTGTTTCCTACTGGAAATAGTGGTGCTTTAACGCCATCTGTGCCAACAGATCCTTGCAGCTCTCTTAGCGAAAGAGGAGATATAAAGACGTGAGCCTCATCGTATAAATCACTGTCTATAAACATATTCAGCGTTTTTGTTCCGCCCTCAACAATCAAAGAACAAACTTTTCGTTTGTGTAGCTCCTTTAGAAAATCGGCTATGAAAATTATGGTTGAGAAATCAACTTTTATGTGAGTTGAGTCGGATTTTATTTCGTTTACAATTAATGTTTGCGACTCTTTGTTGAAGATTTTATAATTGTTACTGAGTTTTAATTTGCGATCAATTACTATTCTTATTGGATTTTCGCCACTCCATTCTCTTACGGTGAGCGAAGGGTTGTCCATTTTCACGGTTTGTGATCCTACCATTATTGCACTCTCTGTGGCACGCATCTTATGTACTATTTCGCGACATGCTGTTCCGGTTAGCCATGTTGGCTGACTTCCTTCCAGACGATCGTTATCAATGTAGCCGTCGGCAGTTTGTGCCCATTTTAGAATTATGTAGGGGCGCGAGTTTTGATTGTAGCAGAAAAAACGTCGGTTTAATTCTTTCGACTCTTTTTCCAACATGCCAACTTCAACTGTTATGCCTGCTGCTCGCAATATAGATATTCCTTTGCCATTTACCTCTGGGTAGATGTCTTTGCATGCAACCACTACGCGTGGAATGTGATGTTCAATTATAAGGTCGGTGCATGGTGGAGTCTTGCCATAATGCGAACACGGTTCAAGAGTTACGTATAGGGTGGCGTTTGTTAGGCGCCTTATATTTTCATGTTTTATGCTACTAATAGCGTTTACTTCGGCATGTGGCTCCCCATATTTTCTGTGATAGCCTTCGCCTATTATCTCGTTGTTTTCAACAATAACACATCCTACCATTGGGTTTGTTTTTGTTTTTCCCTCTGCTAACGAGGCGAGATACAAAGCGCGTTTCATATATTTTTCTTCCGTATTTTCCATAAATTTAGAGTGTACGATCTTTTTTTCTTACGAATATCTGCAAAAATAATCAATTTATTTTATCTTTGTTTTTATATTGAGAAAAAAGTACGCACGTTTGGTGCTTCAAAAACGAAAACCCTCACAGAGTGTTTTCTGGAGTTGCCACGGCAGCTCATTGGGTTTGCATTGAGGTAAGGCGTAATTTTTAATCGGACAACAATAATTGGTAATAAATAATGACTATTTCAGAATTAAAAAGATATTGTACCTACCATCTCAGTGGTGAGTTTGATCTAGGTGAGTTGCAGAATGTTGTTGGACGATTGCTCGCTGATGTATATGCTGTTTCTAGGCGAGATATTATCTTAGATGGTCATCGTGAGGTTGATGTTGATCTTCGCGACCTTGATCGTTTGATTCTAAAAGTGTCGCGCGGGGAGCCTTTGCAATATGTAGTTGGATTTGAAACGTTTTATGGACGTGATTTCACCCTCAATCACAACGTGCTTATTCCTCGTCCTGAAACTGAGGAGTTGGTGCGGATGATTATTTGCGAAAACTCAGATAATGGTGCTGTTAGCGTGCTTGATATTGGAACAGGTAGTGGTGCTATTGCTATTACACTCTCAAAAGAGTTGATAGGTAGTAAGGTTGAAGGTTGGGACATAAGCCCCATGGCGATAGCAGTGGCACAAAACAATAAAGAGAAATTTTCAGCCTCAAATCTTGAATTTTCACTCGTTGATGTGTTGAAAAAAGATGATATAGAGCGTAAATTTGATGTTATTGTGAGTAATCCACCTTACGTAACAAATTCAGAAAAACAACAGATGCAATCGGTTGTGCTTGATTATGAACCACATCTGGCACTTTTTGTTGATGACGCAGATCCATTGTTGTTTTATAGCAAGATCACTAGTTTGGCTGCT
>JAVVZN010000186.1:0-3944 GCA_036650555.1 Rikenellaceae bacterium | reverse complement strand
TGATACATTCAAAAAGTTATCAACCATTCTGACCATCCCTATCATAGCATCGGGTGGAGCAGGGTGTGCAGATCATATTGTGGAGGTGTTGAGCGAAGGGGCAGCAGATGCTGCACTTGCTGCTTCAATTTTTCATTATGGAGAGATTACTATCTCTGATTTAAAAAATAAACTTAGAGAAAAAGGAATAAACGTAAGATAAAAACACACAGCGTGTTAATAAACTAATTAATTATGATAAACATTGAAGAGTTAGATTTTGATAAGATGTCGAATGGTCTGATTCCTGCTATCATACAGGATGTGAACAATTTACAGGTTCTTATGTTAGGCTACATGAATCGCGAGGCATATCAAAAAAGTATTGAATTAGGTAAAGTAACTTTTTTCAGTCGCACACGTAATTGTTTGTGGACTAAAGGCGAAACCAGTGGTAATTTCTTAAATATAGTAGAAATTTCTAAAGATTGCGATAACGACACACTACTTATAAAAGTAGTACCGGAAGGCAATGTATGCCACACAGGAAGTCGCAGTTGTTTTGCTGGCGACGACACTATTGGTTTTATCCGCACTCTGCAAGAGGTCATAGAACAGCGTAAGCGCGATATGCCCGAAGGATCCTACACCACACACCTTTTCACCAAAGGAGTCAATAAAATGGCTCAAAAGGTGGGCGAAGAGGCTGTCGAAACAGTGATCGAGGCCATCGCTTGTAATGATGAGAGATTAATTTATGAATCTTCAGATTTAATCTACCACCTACTAGTTCTGCTTGTATCAAAAGGATTCACCATTGCCGACCTTGAAAAGGAATTATATAAACGTCATAAATAAAGATAAAAACTGTTTTATTTTTAATAAAAATTATTACCTTTGTCACTGATTTATTAAAAACAGCGTAGTCATATTGTGCATTCTACGCAAGCAAATAATTATTATATATGAAACTTTCAGAAATATTATCTATCTCAGGTCAGCCTGGATTATACAAATATGTTGCTCAAAGCAAAGGCGGAATAATCGTCGAATCTTTGTCGGAACAAAAACGTTTTGCGGTAAGTGGAGCATCTAAAGTGAGCTCTCTCTCTGATATAGCAATATTTACTCAATCTGAGGATCTTGCACTTGCTGAGGTATTCCAAAAGATCTACACCGTAACAGAAGGTAAAGAGGCTGCAAACCCAAAAGGCATGTCGGGCGAAGAGTTGAAAGCCACAATGAAAATCTACTTACCTGACTACGACGAAGATCGTGTTCATGTTTCAGATATGAAAAAATTATTTGCTTGGTACAACATCCTTATCGGTGCAGGTTTCACTTCATTTGTTGAGGCTGAGCAAGCAGATGATGAGTCGGGTGCTCCAGTTATATCTACCGCACCAGAAGTTGCAAAACCAAAGAACAAAGTGCAGAACACCAACGTACACACAAATTCAAAAGCAAAATCAACAACACGAGTAAGAGCAGTAAAAGCATCGTCATAGATTCTCTATCAAATAAAAACATAGCAATTTTGTTTTCAAATGTTAGTATGTTTACTCTATTTGAAAACAAAATTGTTTTTTTTATTAATACTGCAACACTTTGTTAAAAAAAGAAAAAGTGATATCATATAAATCAATATGGAAAATTGCCTATCCGATAATGTTCGGAAACTTGGCGCAAACAATCATAGCACTCACCGACACTGCATTTCTAGGGCGCATATCAGAGGTGGCATTGGGAGCGTCGGCTATGGCTGGTATCTATTATTATGTGTTTTCTACACTGGCATGGGGCTTTGCCCTTGGGGTGCAGGTCATAATAGCTAGAAGGTTTGGGGAGAAAAACTATCCGCGTATAGGTGTAATTTTTGAACATGGTTTGGTGGTGGTGACAATGTTAGGTGTGTTGTTGTTCATGCTTCTAAAATTTCTCTCACCCGAAATATTAAGGCTGCTTATCTCCTCAGATCATGTTTACGAAACTGCCTTACGATTTATTGATTACCGATCTTATGGTATCTTCTTTGTGTGTATCAACTACTTATTTCGTTCGCTCTACATTGGCGTTTCAAACACAAAAGTTATCAGCTACACCACTGCCTTGATGGCAACGGTGAATGTGGCATTCAACTATTTTTTGGTGTTCGGCAACATGGGTTTCCCAGAGCTCGGTGTAGAGGGCGCAGCAATTGCATCGGTTATCGCAGAATTTTCTGCCATGGTGTTCTTCTTTGTATTTACATTCAAAGTGTTCCCTGTTAAAAAATTTGCAATGTTCAAGGGTCACAAATTTGAATTTCCATTGTTAAAAGCTATTTTCAAAATAGCAATACCAACTATGCTCCAGAAATTAATCTCTTTTGGTACATGGCTTGTGTTCTTTTCGTTTGTGGAGAAGATGGGCGAACGTCCACTTGCCTCAACAATGACGGTCAGAAGTGGTTATATGATGTTAGGTATCCCTATCTATGCCTTTGGAGCCACCACAAACACGCTGGTAAGTAGGTTGATAGGCGAGGGCAAACTCAACGATGTCATGCCAACGGTAACGCGAATTTTGAAGTTATGTTTCATTTCATTACTACCCATGGCGCTTTTTGCTTCTCTTGCACCAAGCGTAATGTTGAACATTTATACCGATAACACAGATCTTATAGCATCGTCTATAAATTCAGTTTATGTGGTTGTGTTCTCAGCATTTTGTCTGGGCTATGGCATGGTATTTTTTGAGGCCATATCTGGAACATCAAACACTCATCATGGCATGTATCTTGAAGTCATAGTTTTATTATCCTACATATTCACTGCATGGCTAACCTCATCATATCTGAAACTCAATGTTGAATGGGTATGGCTGTCAGAAGTTGTTTATGGCGCAATATTGGGATTGTTATCAATGTTTTATATGTTGAAATACAATTGGCGTAAACACCGTCGTATGTAAAACAGCTTCTTAGTAGCTCTAAAGTGCGTGCTTTTTCTCAAATAAGATTATTTGGTTTTAAGAGACAGCTTCTTAAAAGCGTAGGGTAGTAATTTATCAATTGAGTCGATGGCGACTAACTCGCTTTCATATCTAAATATTATAGATATGAAGTTTTTTTGTAGATACTGACGTTCTAAAATTGTTTGTCGGCATGTTCCGCACGGAGAAATATCTATTATGTTGTTGCTTGATTTTGCTGCAATGGCTATTGACATTATCTTTTTGCCATTATATAAGTTGTTTAATGTGCAGATCAGAGATTGTTCGGCACATATACATGTTGGCGATGCAATATTTTCAAAATTTGCGCCTTTCACCACTGTGCCATCTTCTAAAAGCGCAGCAGCACCAACCATTATCATAGAATAAGGAGCATGCGACAACTCACATGCCTCTAAAGCTTTCTCGTATAGCTCTTTGTCATACATGCTTAAAATTATTTAATCTTACTTAATTCTATCATTTTCTCTGCCACCTTACCCGACACTTCGCCATCGCCCATCATTTTATTTAGAATACGGTAATCATCCATTAGATGCTTGTGACGTTCACCACCTTTCATTATAGAGGTGAGTTCGTAAGCAGCATTACCAATAGTCATATCTTTGTTTAGGAGTTCTCTTATGGCTTCACGTCCAAGTATTATATTTACTAGTGAGGCAAAACGTATTTTAATCAACATCTTAGCTATAAATGTTGTTAGTGGGGCTGTGTAGTAGCACACAAATTCAGGAGTTCCGAGCAGTGCTGTTTCGAGTGTTGCTGTGCCGCTGGTGACTATTGCTGCATCAGCACTTTTTATTGTTTGGTAGGTTTGGTCAGTCACTATTGAGATATTTCCTATGCTACCTATCATATAACGCTTGTAAAGCTCATCACTTAACCATGGCACAGCAGTAATCACAAATTGAAATTCAGGGAATCTGTTTGCAACTTTCACCATAAAAGGAAGATTGTCGCGAATCTCACCG
>JAVVZN010000185.1:0-3947 GCA_036650555.1 Rikenellaceae bacterium | reverse complement strand
GAGCCACTTCGTTGCGAGGCTGACGAACAGCAGCTTCAAGAAGGACACCCATCTCATTTTTCAAAGTGTTCTTTACGATCGGAAAATCGCCGAATGCACGCAATCTTTTGAAATAATCGACTGCACGGAAAAAGTAATATTCACCGATGGCTTGTTTGATTAAGGTTTGACTACCAGATATTGTGCCAGCCTTAAATCTTGGTAACACCAAATCTAAGATGTAGTTACACTCGTAAATCACACTGAAATCCCAAAGATCTGGATGTTCCCAACTCTCAAGGGTGAGTTGATCTGAAGTGTAGATGGCAGGCATCAAAATATTGGTTTGGTCGTCGGTTTGGAAGTCGTCGCCATAAAAACCAAAGTCGTTTACGTAAAAGAAAGTTGAGTTGTCGCTTATTCCAGGTAGCGGACCACCTTTAGTGTAGAGGTTTGCTGCATAAGCAGACAGATGCGATTCATCGTTGAAATAGTTCTCAGGAGTAATTGATGATGTAGGAGCTATGTCTAAAAATTTATTACACGATGTAATAGAGCCCATAGTAATTAAACCTACCACTAAAACCGCTAATATTTTATTTGTTGTTTTCATATGATTAATTTTTTTGGCAGATTAGAAACTAAGACTTACACCAAAAGATAAGGTTCTTTGCAAAGGATAAGCTGATCCACGACTATTTGTGCCGCCAAACAATAGCGTTTCGGGATCGTAAATATCAGCAAGTTTTGTTCCTGTCCAAAGATTCTCACCTGAGAAGAACACTCTTAGATATGATACACCAAATTTGTTTGTGATTCGTTGAGGAATTGTATAGCCTACTTGAAGGTTTTTCAAACGGATGTATGCTGCATTTTGCAAATATTTAGTTTGAATACGTGCGTTCTTAGCATTCTCACTATCAATGATTGGACGTGGAAAATAAGCATCTATATTTTGTCCGAACTCATGGTTTGCTTCACCACGGAAATAATCCATGTGGTTGTTTGTAAGGAACGCTGTTTCATTTGATTGTGCTCCAAAGAAGTAGGTGTCGGCAGATGCAAAATCACGTTTCAATGTTCCTTGGAAGAACAAACGAAGGTCGAAACCTTTAAAATCAGCACCTATATCAAGACCAAAATTATAACGTGCGGTGTTGTTTCCAATCACTGCTAAATCACCATGATCATTCATAGTATTTGAACCAGATGAGATCTTACCATCACCATTGACATCTTTGTACATAATGTCACCAGCACCAAATCCTTTACCCACTGCCACTTGTCCTCCATTTGGAAGAGAGGCTAGGTGAGCATCCATCTCGGCTTGAGTTTTGGCAATTCCGATGGTTTCGTAACCCCAAATCTCACCCATCTTTTGTCCTTCAAGGTAGCGTTCGTTGTTTCCACCAGACACTGCATCAACTGTGATACCTCCTACTGCTGCTCCGCCACGTCTTTGGTATGTCAGAGTGCCACTTGGATTTGGATATTTTGTGATCTCAGCTTGTGAGTCGGATAGCAGAACACCTACTGAATAGCCTAATCCATTTCTTAGACGATCTTGCCATTTCAACGACAACTCCCATCCTGTGCTTTTTAGCTCAGTATTGTTCTCATCTGGAACATTTTTACCTAAGATGTTTGGAAGCTCCTCGCCTGGACCAACCATGTCGGCTGTGGTACGACGGAACCAATCGAAACTACCTGTCAATCGGTTTTTGAAGAATGCAACATCAAGACCAACGTTTAGAGATTTGATTGTTTCCCATGTCATAAGTGAGTTTAGTAGATTTGGAGATCCTACCGATGTTGGTTTGGCAAAATTCCATAACCAACCACCGGAAGCAGCACCTATTCCTAAAGTTTGGTAGGTTGGATAGAGCAACGAGGTGTTTTGGTTGCCTAGCTCACCATAAGAAGCACGAACTTTCAACACACTACATGTGTTTACAAAATCTTCCCAGAATTTTTCTTTCGCAACATTCCAACCTGCTGAGAATGATGGGAACCATTTCCAACGTTTGTCTACACGATAACGTGAGGTGCCATCGTAACGAGCATTAACCTCTAATAGATAACGACCTTTGTAGTCGTAGTTTAAACGACCGAAGAAACCTGCGGTTGCCCAATTGTTTGTGTTACCACTTACCGTTGGAGGTATTGCTTTTCCTGCCACACTATTTCCGTTTGTAACATCTATTTGATCCATGTAAGGAACAATGATACCATTGCGCATAGCCGACATTGATGAGATCCACTGACGTTCTGCCTGGAAACCGAGCATTATTTTAAAGTTATGAGCGTCGTTGATAGAGATTGAATAGTCGGTGTAGATATTTGGATTGATATAGTTTCTAGCAACGTGTTGCTCTTGTACGGATGAACTGCTAAGAGGATATTTCACATTGAGCAACATCTCCCCATCCACAGAGTGATTGTAGAAGAGCTGTGTGTCGGTGTGAGTGTCGGTACTATTCAAACGATAGTTCATCTCAGCATTGATATTCCAGTTTTTGATAGGATCAGCATGTATTTTAAGTTGTTGGTACATGTTGTCGCTACGAGTTCTGAAATTACCACCATCGGCAATAGATAGAGCCATTGGAGCACGATAATCTTCTTCGTAATAGAAACCATTTGCATCTTTAAACGGCATATTTGGAAAAGCCTGGGTGAGCTGACCGTAGGCTCCATCTCCCATTTGCGTTGGACGACTGAAATCTTCACGGTTGAATTTAATGTTGTAAGAAAAATCAAGGAATGGGAAGATATCGCCTGTCACTCTTAAATTTGTAGAGTAACGTTTGTAGCTATCATCTGCTATTCTCAACAAACCATTTTGATCTAAGTAGTTTAATGAGGCGTAGACTTGTAGCTTTTCTGTGCCACCATTTAAACTGAGTGTATGTTCGTGTGAGAATGAGCTACCTCCAAACAATTCGTCAAACCAATTTACGTTGTCGTTGGCATTGTATTTAGCATTTGCCCATGCGTTTGGATTTGAGGGATCAGGAATATTGTTAGTTTTTAATGTTCCTGCTTGGAATTGTTTCATACGATCTAAAGCATCGGGCATAAACTTCTTGGCTTTAGAGGCGTTTGTTAGACCCTCATTAATATATGAGGCAAAACGATAAGAATCTACTGTTTCGGGAGCATGTGCAGCAGCAGAGAAACGGAATGAGTTGTTGTAGTTTACAACTATTCTACCTGCCTTTCCACTCTTAGTTGTGACAAGAATCACACCAAATGGGGCACGCGCACCATAGATAGACGATGCAGCAGCATCTTTAAGCACAGAGATCGACTCTATATCTTGTGGATTAATAGTGTTGATATCTCCTTCCATGCCATCAACAAGCACTAGTGGATTACCTGTTGATCCTTTACCAATTGTGGTTGCACCACGCACGTTTAAGTTCGGTTTGCTATCAAGACCACCTGCGGTTGATTGAGTGACATTCAAACCGGGGACCATGCCTTGAAGAGCTTGCGCCGCATTTTGAACTGGGCGTGATTTGAAAGCATCGGCTGAGACAGTGGAAACAGCACCGGTAAGATTTACCTTTTTTTGACTACCAAAACCAACCACAACAACTTCGTCTGTGACAAGAGCATCGGTTTTCATGGCAACTAGAACATCGGTTTTACCACCTAGGGTGACTGTTTGCGACTCAAAGCCGATAAACGACACCTCTAAAATAGAACCTTTGGGAGCGTTGAATGAAAATTCACCTTTAGCATCGGTTACTGCACCGTTTTGAGTTCCTTTTACTACTACCATGGCGCCTGCTAACGGCTGACCATCTGAATCTAACACCTTACCTTTTATTGGAATCTTCTCTTGTTCCACAACCAATGTTGGTTCGCCTGGTAGCGGTGCTCCATAAGAAAAGCCTGAAATAGCAGATAAAGATACAATCAAAGTGACCGCAACCACGGCTTTGAATTGAAATGTAAATTTA
>JAVVZN010000184.1:0-3964 GCA_036650555.1 Rikenellaceae bacterium | reverse complement strand
AAAGATGGTTTTATAAATAGCGCATTTTTATATATGGAACACATGCCATACCTTGACCGCCTATGGTTCGGAGAGTACTTCAAATATGAGAAATCGCCAGATTATTGGATGACTGAGGTTTCGGGTATTCCTTTCGGCATGATGGGCGAGATGCTACAAGACGACGGCAACCCATGGAGAGGAATGTTGTATGGCATGACAGCGCGTTTCGGTTATAATGGCGCCGACAAACAAATTCCAAAATTATTTTGGACAGTATGGGATGATTTCGGGATTCAAGATAGCCGCATGATTGGCTATTGGGCTGACACCAACCCAGTTACAACCAACAACAAAGAGGTGTTTGCAACCACATTTGTAAAAGATGGGAAAATAATGGTGGCACTTGCAAGTTGGGCAGCTAATGATGTGGAGGTGAAACTTAATATTGATTGGGAGAAGATAGGTATTGATTCTTCAAAAGCAAAACTATATTTTCCACAGATGGGTAATATTCAAAATGAAACCACTTTGCCGATAGGTGCAACTATAAAAATCAGCAAAGACAAAGGCAATATGATCATTATTAAATAACTAATATGAATACAATATCGCGGTACATGGCACTTTTATCAACTGTTGCAATGCTGACAGCATGCCAAAATAATAGCGCAAAAATTGATGAAAAACAGATAACTCTAAACACCTATCCTTTTTCTGATGCGAACCCTGTGGCAGATCCATATTCACCATTCTACCCCTATTTCACATTCGATGGTTACAGCCACGAGGGATCGGAGAAAGAGTGGGATGCGGTTGTTCTAGAGAACGACTTGATAAAAGTGACTGTTGTTCCGTCTATTGGTGGTAAAATATGGGGCGCCGTAGAGAAATCTACTGGTGAGGAGTTTATATACTACAATAATTCTGCTAAATTTCGTAACATAGCTATGCGCGGTCCTTGGACGTCGGGCGGCATAGAACCAAACTTTGGAATCATCGGGCATGCCCCAACATGCTCAACACCTGTGGACTACACCACACGTAAAAACGACGACGGCAGTGTGAGTTGTTTCGTTGGCTCACTCGACATGCTAACATCAACATGGTGGAGTGTGGAGGTTCGACTCGAAAAAGATAAATCATATTTCACCACCTCCACCTCATGGAACAACGCAAGTCCATTAGAACAACCTCTCTATCACTGGATGAATGCAGGGTTTAAAGCATCGGACGACATGCAATTTTATTTTCCGGGCGACACCTATATTGGTCATGGCGGTGAGGTTTCGCCTTGGTCTATCGACGAGCAAGGTCGTGATCTAAGCCATTATGCCAATAATAATTTCGGTAGTAGCAAATCAATGCACGTCACAGGCGGGCTGGGCGAATACTTCGGAGCCTACTGGAACAACACTGAGTTTGGCACCGTTCACCACAGCGACTACGACGAAAAACTAGGGATGAAGATATTCATCTGGGGACTGGCACGCGATGGCATGATATGGGAAGACCTTCTAACCGACACCGATGGTCAATACCTTGAGATGCAATCGGGCAGAATGTTCAATCAAGCCTCACCAAACAGCAATCTGTCACCATACAAACATATGGGTCTGGAATCATACACCACCGACAACTGGAGAGAGTATTGGTATCCTGTGAAAAACACAAAAGGCATTGCAACCGCAAATGCGCTTGGCGTTTTGAATTTAGTGAAAGATGATGGCAAGGTTGAGATACGTTTTTGCCCAACGGGTAAGATTAATAAAGCAATAAAAGTATATCATAACGACCAAATAGTTTTTGAAGATCAGATAAAAAGCAAAGCCATGCAAACATGGATCAAACAGATCAACGTAGATCCTAAGGAATCACTAAAAATTGTTATCGGGGATTCAGAGATGGAATACTCCGAAGATCCCACCACGCTCCTAACAAACCGTCCGAAATATGCCCCTGAAGATTTTGATTGGCAATCGGTTTATGGTCTATATTTGAATGGTAAGTTGCTAATGAACGAGAAGAAATATGTGGAGGCAAAAAGCTACATCGAGCAATCACTTGCTAAAGATCATAACTTTGCTCCTGCCCTAAACCTTGCAGCCACCCTCAACTTCAGAATGGGTAGATATGAAGAGTCGCTTAGCTACTCCACTCGCTCGCTAAGCATAAACGCCTACGACGCAGATGCTAACTACATTTATGCTCTTGCCTGCTCACGACTAGGCAAAACAAACGATGCTATCGACGGTTTTTCTGTCGCAGCACAAACTCCATCGCACCGAACAGCTGCCTACATTGAGCTCACTCGCCAATTTATCAGCAAAAATAATTTTGCCAGAGCTGAAATTTATGCTAGGAAAGCTCTTAAACAAAACCCATACAACCAAACAGCAATGGTGTTGAATGCTGTGGTAGATAGAAAACTAGGCGAAGAAAGCGATGCTGACGACATACTAGAGAAATATCCATTGAATCATTTTGCACTATATGAGATTTATGCAGAAGAAGAGTCGAAAGCTGCTGCCAACAACATTAAAAACAACATAAGAAACGAGATGCCATACCAAACCTATTTGGAGATGGCAGGATGGTATGAAACAATGGGTTGCATCGAAGATGCCATCAATATTTTAAAGTTATCAGAGAAAAACACTCTAATAGAGTATCGCCTTGCCTACCTTCTCAATAAACAAGGCAAGAAAGACGATGCCGAAAAGATGTTAGAAACAGCTAATAATAGCTCTTTAGAATTGGTTTTTCCATATCGACGTGAGACTCTCGAAGCGCTGAAATGGGCATATTCAAAAACTAATAATTGGCATGTCCGTTATCTGCTAGCATTGAACTACTCTGCACTAGGCAACATTGATCAAGGAAAAACACTACTCTCTGAGTGTGCAGATCAACCCACCTATGCACCACTATACATGACTCGCGCCTTAACCGAGAGTGGTGAATCGAAATTGGCCGACCTCAGAGCATCAGAGAAATTAGATAAGTCGTGGAGAGTAGGTTTGGAATTAATAAAATATTACAACAGCCAAAAACTTTATGCCAAAGCTCTAGAGGTTGGCAGTGAGTACACAAAATTATATCCAGCCAACTACATTCTAGCACTTAAATATGCTTATTCAATGGTTAAAACTGGCAACTACGACAAATGTATAGATTACATAAAAACAATCAAAGTACTTCCAAATGAGGGAGCAACAGAAGGGAGAATAACCTATCGCGATGCAAATTTATTGTCGGCAATAGAAAACATAAAGGCTAAAAATTTCGATAAAGCGTTGGCCATGGTAGAACAATCAAAAATTTATCTTGAGAACTTAGGTGTTGGCAAACCCTACGACAACATGATAGATATGCGTAGCACAGATTTCATCACCGCAGAGTGTTATGCAGCTATGGGCAACAAGGCTAAGTCTGATGAATATTACAAGAAGGTGGCAGATGGAAACAAATCTATGAACTCAAACATGCTACTCACAGCCCTTGCTCAAGCAAAATGTGGCGACACCGCCAAAGCAAAACAAACAATTACCACATTTGAAAGCAAAGCTGCAAACAGTCAGATCGCGGCATATTGTAAACATAGATTTGCTGGCAATCGCAGTGCAGCAGAGGCTGCATTAGCGACAGTAGTAGTGGCTAAAGAGGCATCGCCATGGGAGGCAAACTACTCCGACAACGATATTGATCTAGTGCGAGCCATTGTGGATAACATATAATTGTTGTCTGGTAAAAATTTCAAATGTAATATGTAATCATGTTATTTACTTTGACTTACAACATATTTATGTACTAGAAGGCTTGGAAGTTTTCACCTACCTACTAACCTTTAAAAGTGTAAGTTGGTAGGTTTACACCCAAAAGAGATATAATCCTATCTGTTTGAGTATCGACTAATTGAGATATGGTTGTTGGGTTTGAATAGAATGATGGAGAAAGTGGCATTACAATAGCCCCTGCGAGAGTG
>JAVVZN010000183.1:0-3966 GCA_036650555.1 Rikenellaceae bacterium | reverse complement strand
GTCGCTGAAAAAGTGCCTTATGATTACTTTCCACGGAAACGGCACACATTTCACAGATTTTGAGCTATGACAATGCTCACCTGCCGTAAGTACGCTACAAATTAAAGTAAATCATACGATTACATACAACGTTTGAAATTTTTACCAGACACCAATTATCTCGGTTTGTTATTTATGTCAAGAGCAGCGGTTACGGCTGTTGAAAAGGCAATTTGTAGGTTATAGCCTCCTGTATCTGCGTCAATATCAACTATTTCTCCAGCAAAATACAATCCATCAACAAGTTTTGACTCCATGGTAAGGCTTTCTATCTGTGATAGATCTACGCCCCCAGCTGTGATGATGGCTTTGTCGAACCCTTCGTAGGAAACAACCTTAAATTCTATATTTTTGATCTTATCTATGATCTCACCTCTCTGTACTGGTGAGAGATTTGAAATTTTGTGGTTGGAAGGGTAGGGCAGTGTGTCGATAACCACTTTTGTCATCTCGTAAGGCATTAGTTTTCTTAGAAGTGATAAAAGCGACATGTTAGGCTCCTCAATAAGTTCTCGTTCTATTCTGCCAAGTAGTTTCTCTTTTGAAAGTGCTGGTTTTAAGTCGAGCAATAGTTTCACATCTTTTTTATCTATCACCGCATCAACTGCTTGTCGGCTAAGTCGTATTGCTATTGCACCGCCAATACCATAAGTGAAAAACTCTAACTCTCCAAACTCATTACCTGCCTCAGAATTGTTGATTAAAAGGCGTAGTCTGACATTTTTTAGCACTAAACGGTCGAGTGAAGTAAGATGATCGCATTTTATTTTTAGTGCCACAAGAGCGGGACGTAATGGTTCTATGTTGTGTCCGAGGTTGTAGGCAAAACGATAGCCATCACCTGTTGATCCTGTCGATGGATACGACACACCACCTGTGGTTATAACAACTGTTTTAGTCGATATAAAAATCTCTTTATCTGCTTGTAGATATGTTATTATGAAATTTGTTTCTGATTTTGTGATTTCCACAACTTTAGAGTTGCAAATGATTTCCGCTCCTGCTTTATGTGCGGCGCGTTCAAGGCTGTCGGCTATGTCGCCAGCACGCATTGAGCTTGGAAATACGCGTCCTCCACGCTCAATGGTCAGAGGCGTACCAATGCTTTGAAAATATTTAGTACACTCTTCGGTTGAGAAATTTTTTAGTGAGTTACTAAAAAAGTCACTGCCATTTCTTACCTTTTTTAGAAACTCCTCATTGCTACACACATTTGTTAAGTTGCAACGACCTTTGCCAGTGATGCGAACTTTGCGTGATGGCTTTTCCATCTTCTCGATCACTAGCACTTTACCGGAGTTAGATTGCAAGTGAGCAGCGCACATGAGTCCTGCTGCTCCACCACCTATAATAACGGTTGAATATTCAATCATCTATTTTGTTGTTTTTGTACGTGGTTTTGCTGTTGTGGCTTTTTTTGCTGCTGTACTCTTCTTTGCTACTGTGCCTTTTTTAGTTGTTGTGCTTTTTTTTGCTGCTACTTTTGCAGTTTTCTTACTTTTTGATGTTGGCTCAGTTGAGTTTACGATCTTCATGAACTCGTCGTAGCTCGTTGTTTCTATATTAATATCTTTAGGTAACTTGTAGTTGGCATCGTCGTAAACCATGTAGGCTCCCCAACGTCCATTTATTATTTGCAACTTTTCATCGTTATCGAAACTACGTAACAATCGATTACGATCTTTCTCACGTTTAGCCTCTATCAACTCTATTGAACGGTTGAGATCTATTGTGTATGGGTCATCTGTCTTTTCTAACGACGTGAATTTGCTATCGTGACGTATGTACGGACCAAATCTTCCGAGCCCGATTGTAACGCTCTTCTCTTCGTAATCTCCAACATTACGTGGTAGTTTGAAAAGCTCCATGGCTTGCTCTAGAGTTATTGTTTCTAGTAGCTGCCCTTGGCGAAGACCTGCGTAACGTGGCTTATCATCTGTTTGAGTGGTTTCGCCTATCTGTACCATTGCTCCAAAACGTCCCATGCGTGCATATACGTTTTTACCTGTTGCAGGATCTGTTCCTAGCATGCGGTTGCTTGTTGTGGCGTAGCTATCTTCTTTTGTGGCTTGCTCCACAGTCTTATGGAATGGAGTGTAGAACTTATTGATCATTTTATCCCACACCAAATTGCCTTCAGCAATATCGTCAAAATATTTTTCGATGTCGGCAGTGAAGTTGTAGTTTAGTATCTCCGGGAAGTGGCTTTCAAGATAGTCATTGACAACAATTCCAATGTCGGTAGGAAAAAGTTTAGATTTCTCACTGCCATGTTTTTCAGTTAATGTTTTCTCTTTTATTTCACCTTTTGTTAGAAGTAAAGTTTGATAACTGCGCTCAGTGCCTTCACGATCTTCTTTTGAAACATAGCCTCGGCTTATTATTGTGGTGATGGTTGGTGCGTAGGTAGATGGACGTCCAATGCCCAATTCTTCGAGTTGTTTCACTAGTGCAGCTTCAGAATAGCGCGCAGGACGCTGTTCAAAACGCTCCGTTGATTCTATTGATTTTATTTTCAACTCTTGATCTTCGTGCATCTCTGGTAGCAATCCTTCTTCATCTTTAGTGGCATCGTCTGATAAGGTTTCGGTGTACAGTTTAATAAACCCATCGAATTTAATTACCTCTCCTTTTGCAATGAATTTCTTGTCGCTACCGCTTATGTTGATGCCTACCGTGGTGCGTTCTATGATTGCATCACTCATTTGTGAGGCAACGGCACGTTTCCAAATCAGGTCGTACAGACGTTTCTCGTTTGATGTGCCTTCAACGGTTCTGGAGGTGAAGTATGTTGGACGTATAGCCTCGTGAGCCTCTTGTGCTCCTTTGCTTTTGGTTTTGTATGCTCTTACTTGGTGGTACTGTTCTGAATATATATCTTTTATTGTTGATCCTATTGCTACTATTGCATCGTGCGATAGGTTCACCGAGTCGGTACGCATGTAGGTGATGCACCCTGCCTCATAAAGACGTTGAGCAACTGTCATAGTTTGACTTACCGAAAAACCCAACTTACGGCTAGCCTCTTGTTGAAGAGTAGACGTTGTGAAAGGTGCTGCTGGTGTGCGCTTACCTTGCTTGGTTTCGATAGATGCTATTTTGTATGTTGCCCCTTTGCATTTGTTTAGAAATTCAACAGTTGCCTCTTTAGTTGCGAACTTCTCAGATAGCTCCGCTTTGAATTGATACTCCTTGCCATCGTTGTCTTTTACTGTGAAGATGGCTATGGTACGGAAATATTTTTTACCGTCGAAACTTATTATCTCACGTTCACGATCCACAATCAGACGAACAGCAACCGATTGAACACGTCCTGCCGATAGCGATGGACGCACTTTGCGCCATAGTACTGGTGACAGTTCAAAACCTACAAGCCTATCGAGTATACGACGTGCTTGCTGCGCGTAGACAAGATCAATATTTATGTCGCGGGGATTTTTTATAGCGTTAAGTATTGCGTCTTTGGTGATTTCGTGAAATACTATGCGTTTTGTAGGTTTGTTCTCAAGATTTAGAACCTCACTAAGATGCCATGCTATTGCCTCTCCCTCGCGGTCCTCATCGGATGCAAGCCATACGGTGGTGGCCGATGCAACAAGTTTTTTTAGTTCTGAAACAACTTTTACTTTAGTTGGTGAAATCTCGTATTGAGGTGCAAATCCATTTTCTATATCTATTCCAATTCCGCTCTTAGGTAGGTCTCGGATGTGACCAAAACTTGATTTTACTAAGAAATCTTTACCTAATATTTTTTCTATGGTCTTTGCCTTGGCTGGTGACTCGACAATAACTACATTTTCTGCCATAACTATATTTAATTTTAAGCTCTCAAACTTTCAAGCCCTTATTGCTTTTGTTTGTTACACGTAGGGTTTAGAAAACAATGCAATAATCATTCAACATTACTTACTATCGCGTATACAAATT
>JAVVZN010000182.1:0-4015 GCA_036650555.1 Rikenellaceae bacterium | reverse complement strand
TATAATGACACCACTAGATTTTCTGTTTGGATTTGCCTTTAATTCCAACATCTCAGATTCAAGAATAATCTTTTCAAGCAACAAATCGACATTTACGCCCGATTTTGCAGCAATCTCTTGACATTGATATTTTCCACCCCAATCTTCAACAAGATAGTTCATAGCAGATAGCTGTTCACGTATTTTGTCGGGGTTTGCACCAGGCTTATCTATTTTGTTTATTGCGAAGATTATTGGTACACCAGCAGCCGAGGCATGGTTTATAGCTTCAATTGTTTGCGGCATGACACTGTCGTCGGCAGCTATTATGATAATTGCAACGTCGGTAACTTTAGCACCACGAGCACGCATAGCAGTAAATGCCTCATGACCCGGAGTATCAAGGAAAGTGATGCGTTTTTCATCATTAACCTTAACTGAATAAGCACCTATATGCTGGGTGATACCTCCTGCCTCACCGGCAATCACATTTGCTTTACGGATGAAGTCGAGAAGTGATGTTTTACCATGATCGACGTGCCCCATCACTGTGACGATAGGAGAACGTGGGATAAGATCCTCTTCGCTATCCACTTCATCTGTGATTTGCTCTTGTATTTCAACAGTGACAAACTCAACTTTATAACCGAACTCTTCAGCCACAATAACAATAGCCTCTGCGTCTAGACGTTGATTAATAGAGACCATTAAGCCGAGATTCATACAAGCAGTGATAATTTCGGTAACCGAAACATCCATCATACGAGCCAAATCACTTACCGTTACAAACTCAGTTAGCTTTAGTACGCTCTTCTCTGCCTCTTGACGCTCCATCTCCTCGCTTGCACGAGCAGAAACTGCATCTCTCTTATCTTTTCTATATTTTGAACTCTTAGTTTTGTTTCCTTTAGAAGTTAAACGTGCAAGAGTATCTTTAATTTGTTTTTGAACATCATCATCGGTCACCTCTGCTTTTACTACTGGTGCCTTTGGAAGATGTTTAGCATTTTTGTTGTTGTTGTTGTTGTGTGATGCACCACCTGGACGATTGTTTGCACCATTATTTCCATTTCCGTGAGGACGATTTGCACCGCCTTGTTGGTTTCTTTGACCTCCTTGTTGGTTTGGAGCACCTGCTGGACGATTAGCACCACCTTTCTGCGCAGATTGCGAGCTATTCTTAGGATCGTTTATATCGACCTTGTTATCTTTCTTAATGCGCTTACGCTTATTCTTTTTGTTTTTATCGGAATTGTCGCTCTTCTTCTTTTCAAAAGAATTAAGATCAATTTTTCCTATAATTTTAGGACCTGCTATATCCGAACTATTTATTCTAAATAAATCCTGCTTGCTTTCAGCACGACGATCATCAAATGTTTTATTCAAATCGACTTGAGGATTTTTAGAATTTTCTTGAACTTTAACCTGATTTTCAACCACCGCCGTTTCAACCTTTTTCGACGTATTTTCATTAGCAACTACAGGCTTATGAACACTAACATGCTCATTAGAATTAATCTTTTTATCTGTCACTTTAACTTCGTTTTTTTCAACAGGTTTAGTTTTCTGTTTTACTGGATATGGTTGAGGCTTAGATGCAGGCGATTTTACAACAGGCTTTCCTATTGCATTCAAATCAATTTTACCAACGACTTTCGGTGTATTCAACTTTATGTGATCTATTTTATCAACTATATTTGTTTTTATAAACAATTCATCTTTGACATACTCAGAATCTACCGATCCCGATTGCTTTGTTTTATTAATATCATCGAGTGAAACCGTTTCATTTTTTGTTTTAATTTTCTCTTTGATATTAACTCTTTCAATAATTTTACCCTTACCAAACTCCTTTTCAACACTAGCAATCATGCTGTCGTCGAGAAGTTGATTTCCTCCTTCAACGGCATAACCATGATTATTTAAAAAGTCTACCAATGTACCCGAACCAACATTTAATTGGCGGGCAATTGCTAAAAGTCTGATTTTCTTTTCGTTTGCCATATTTTCCTTTCTTCTTTATCGGCTTAAACTTTTTTCACCTACCTTCGATCGTCGTAAAGTAGCGCTTTCGCACAAAGATACAACAATTTACTTTAATTTTCAAATAATCATCTTGTAAGCTGCTTTATTTTATTTAGAAATATAGTAGAACTTCCAAGTATGAGGCATTAAATCAGACTCATAAAAGACAATTAATGAAATTATTACTATTCAAACTCAGCTTTTAACACATCAACCACATGTTGCACTGTTTCTTCTTCAAGGTCAGTACGACGTGCAAGCTCTTCAACTGTGTAGGTTAGCACGCTTTTAGCTGTGTCGCAACCAATTTTTTGCAGTTGTTCAATGATCCAAGGCTCAATCTCATCTGAGAAATCAACTAGAGCAACGTCATCAACTTCTTCCTCTTCAAAATCACGATATACATCTATGTCGTAACCTGTTAGCTGTGATGCAAGCTTGATGTTTAATCCCCCTTTACCAATGGCAAGCGATATTTCACTCGGTTTAAGAGTGACCGATGCTTTATGTGTTTGCTCGTCGATCTGTGTTGAGATGATCTTTGCAGGACTGAGTGCACGTTGTATAAGCAACTGAATATTGGTTGTATAATTTATGACGTCAATATTTTCATTTCTAAGCTCACGAACTATTGTGTAGATACGAGATCCTTTCATTCCAACGCATGCTCCAACTGGATCTACACGCTCATCATACGACTCAACAGCCACTTTTGCACGTTCACCTGGCACACGCACAATCTTTTTGATTGTGATGAGTCCATCGCTGATCTCAGGAACTTCTATCTCAAATAGACGTTGTAAAAATTCAGGAGCAGTACGAGAGAGAATAATAACCGGCTTGTTGTTACGCATATCCACGCGCGAAACAATAGCGCGAATAGTGTCGCCTTTACGGAAGAAATCGGTTGGAATTTGCTCAGATTTAGGAAGTAATAGTTCATTTTCTTCATCGTCGAATACCAATGTTTCTTTTTTCCATACTTGATAAACCTCGCCTGTGACAATCTCACCAACGCGTTCTTTATATTTGTTGTATAGATTTGCCTTTTCAAGATCTAAGATACGTGACGCTAGGTTCTGACGAAGAGAAAGCACAGAACGACGACCGAACGACTCCAATTTGACTTCATCCGACACTTCCTCACCTATTTCGTATGAGGCATCTATTATTTTTGCCTTTGTAAGAGCTATTTGTGTGTTTTCAGATTCGAGCTCACTATCTTCAACCACGATTCTGTTGCGCCATATCTCAAGGTCACCTTTATCAGGGTTGATAATTATATCAAAATTTTCATCTGTTCCGTATGTCTTTATCAACATATTTCTAAAAACATCTTCTAGCACACTCATCATAGTTGCTTTATCAATGTTTTTCAACTCTTTAAACTCCGAGAAGGTGTTTATCAAATTCAAATTATTCATCGTATAGTAGTATTTTAAAATTTAATAACTAATCTTGTTGATTTTATATCAGCGTAGAGCAAATCTACCTTTTTTTCAACTATTTGTTTACGTTTTTTACCCTCAATAAGCTCTTTGACCTCATAGCTAAGAGAAAAACCCGTTTCGGTGACATCTTGCATTAAACCAACCAACTTAGAACCGTCTGCTAATTTAACCTCAACTTCTCTGTCTGAAAATTTTTTATATTGAGCCAATTTTTTAAATGGATCAGAAATTCCAGCCGATGCCACTGTAAGCTCAAAATCTTCAACATCACGATCTAAACAGCTCTCAATATGTTTGCTAAGGTTGGCACAATAATCAATATCAATACCTGAATTGCTATCGACAAGCACCTCTATCACATTTTGTGAAGACACCTTTACATCAACAACAAACACCTCACTGTCAGCGACATAATCACCAACAATGCTTTCTATTTTTTCTACTGTAATCATAATCTAAAAGTTAATTTTACTAAGAAAGGGAGCTAAACAGCTCCCTTTCTTCCTTTTATAACTTCACAAAAGTATAATTTATTTTTTAATATGCAAAATAAATCTAAA
>JAVVZN010000181.1:0-4037 GCA_036650555.1 Rikenellaceae bacterium | reverse complement strand
CTTTAGGTACGTGAGCATTATTATAGCTCAAAATCTGTGAAATATGTGCCGTTTCCGTGGAAAGTAATCCTAAGGTACTTTTTAAGCGACGACTAAATAAAAATTTTATCGGACATCAATATTATAGGATCAACATAGCATCTCCATATGTGCCAAACCTATATCCCTCTTTTTTAGCAGTCTGGTAGGTTTCCATTATAAGTTCATAACCACCAAAAGCCGAAACCATAATCAGCTGTGTTGATTGAGGCAGATGGAAATTTGTTATCATGCTATCTGCCACAGTGAAATTATAAGGAGGTAAGATAAATTTGTTTGTCCAACCTTCAAACGGTTTAAGAAATCCTTGTGTGGTGACTGAGCTCTCAATGGCGCGCATAACTGTTGTTCCGATGGCACATATCTTCTTACCCGACTCTTTTGTGAAGTTTACTGCATCGGCACTCTCAGACGATATTATCATCTGCTCTGAATCCATTTTATGTTTGGTAAGATCTTCTACATCTATGCTACGAAAGTTTCCCAATCCAATATGTAATGTTATTTCAGCGCTTTTAACGCCCTTTATCTCCAAACGTTTAAGCAAGTTACGACTAAAGTGCAATCCCGCTGTTGGCGCAGCCACAGCACCTTCTACCGATGCAAAAACTGTTTGGTAGCGCTCTTCATCTGAAGGCTCAACCTTACTACGTACCCAACGTGGAAGCGGTGTTTCACCTAGACTGAACAACAACTTTTTAAAGTCTTCGTGGCTACCATCGTATAAGAAACGAAGAGTACGTCCACGCGAAGTGGTGTTGTCGATAACCTCAGCAATAAGAGAGTCGTCGTCGCCAAAATAGAGTTTATTGCCGATACGTATTTTTCTTGCTGGATCAACAAGCACATCCCATAAACGCTGCTCACGATTTAACTCACGAAGTAGAAATATCTCAATTTCAGCTCCTGTCTTCTCTTTGTTTCCATAAAGACGTGCTGGAAAAACCTTTGTGTTGTTGTATATCATTGTGTCACCATCTTTGAAATAGCTAATCACATCTTTAAACACCTTATGCTCTATCTTGCCAGACTTACGATCTAACACCAACAATCGCGACTCATCGCGTTCGTGTGCAGGATATTTAGCAATCATATCCATTGAGAAATCGTACTTATACTGTGAAAGTTTCATGTTATTATGGTTTTAAAAGTAATATTAAGCATTTATTTTGCAGTGTTTTTATCTATAATTAGTATATTATAACTGACTAACAAAGCGATAAAAAGCTATTGTATGTTTAATTTTTTGTGTCATTTGCAATACTAGCCAACACCTCATTGGTGGTTAGGCAATCATCAATTGTGAAATCACCGTTTTTAGTGCGCCTTAACGCAGTAAGATGACCACCCGAACCAAGTGCCAGACCTAAATCTCTAGCAAAAGCACGGATATATGTTCCTTTACTACATGCTATGCGAACTGTAATCTTAGGCATCTCAACTTTCAATAGCTCCACATCATAGATAGTGACCAACGCCTTACGCATCTCCACATCCTCACCTTTTCGCGCATATTCATACGCACGTTTTCCGTCAATCAATTTAGCAGAGAAGGTAGGTGGAATTTGAATTTGTTCACCAACAAACGATTTCAAAGCCTCTTCTATCATGTTGGTTGTGATATGCTCGGTTGGATAGGTGAAATCAACAGCCTTTTCAAGATCGAAACATGGAGTTGTGGCGCCTAGAAAAACTTCAGCCACATACTCTTTTTGCAAAGCTTGAATAGACTCCGCCAATTTAGTTGCTTTGCCTATGCAAACCACCAAAATGCCTGTGGCAAGCGGATCTAAAGTTCCTGCATGACCAACCTTTATCTTTTTGTAACCAAGTGCATTAAGAGCGTTTTTGACTTTTCTGACCACATCGGCAGAGGTCCAACGATATGGTTTATCAATAGGAATAACTACACCTTGCTCAAAATCAGTATTTGAGTTTAATTCTACTTTCATCTATATGATGTTAAATTAAGCATAAAAAGCACTACTGGCTAGAAAAATAATGAGTGTATGATCGTAATTGAACCAACCACAAAACAGTATGCAGAGAAATAGTATAACTTACCGCGACTGACAACTTTTATCATCCATTTGCATGCAATAGTTCCTGCAATAAAAGATGACAAGAAGCCTCCTAATAATATATAAACTGGTATGTCGCCACCAAAATCGCCTTTCATTACATCTAAAAAATTGATCCCTATTATTGGAATTAACACCATAAGAAACGAGAAACGAGCAACATCTTCTTTCTTAACACCTAGTAGTAATCCGGTTGAGATAGTAGAACCAGAACGCGATAGACCTGGGAGAACTGCCACAGCTTGCGCCACACCAATCCAGAAAGCATTTTTGTAGGTTAGTCCTTTGACACGTGGTTTTGCAATGCTTGAGAACAAGAGCAGAGCTGCGGTGACAACCAACATACAACCCACTATCAACAAACTACCGCCAAAAAGCGATTCCACCTCATCTTTAAGTGTAAGACCTATCACAAGAACAGGAATAAGCGATATAAATATCTTTAACATGAACTCGGTTTCTGGATTCATCTCGAACTTAAATAAACCTTTTATAAGCCTAATTATGTCTTTCCAAAAAACCACGATGGTACTAAGCACAGTACCCGAATGCACTACTAAGGCAAACAATAAGTTACTTTCAGAATTAACACCAAGAATATGACTCATAATCTCAAGATGTCCACTACTGCTGACAGGCAAAAATTCTGTAAACCCCTGCAACAATCCCATTAAAATAGCCTCGAATATATTCATAAGTATTATGCTTTTTTATCTTTAGGACGCTTCATAATAGCATAAATTCCAAATGCAAATCCACTTATGATAACAATAGGAGCTAATGTAATTCTACGAAAGCTAAAAATTTCAGATTCGTTAAACTGCGAAGGATCGGTGGCAGCACCACCCGACATCAATAAAAGCCCTATTAAAATTATGGCAACAGCAATAAGCAGTAGTCGATAATTCTCGACGGTGAGCGCCATTTTCTCTTTTTTTTCCATATATAAATAATATAAAATAATTATTGTGAATCTAATAAATATGTAATTGACTGTTTTTCTGATGCAACTGTTTGTTTATAGCTAAGTACGTACAAATCACCGATATTGTTATACCAATAAAACTCATGGCAAGATATATCATCGAGATAGGAAAAAGCTCCTCTTTCGATATACCAATCTGAGTTACTCCTCTATTTAATCCTAAGAGAGTAAGTGAGAATAGCACCCATGCGCTAAGTGATGCCCACAACCCTTGTTTCACGGCACTTACAATAAATGGACGACGAATAAAATTGTTTGTGGCACCAACAAGCTTCATGCTTTTAATCAAAAATCTTTTTGCACGTATTGTCAATTTTATTGCATTGTTAATAAGCACAATAGATATGATAAATAACGTTATGAAAAATGAATAAAGTATGAATTTGATTTTATAAACATGCCCAAGCACCTCGCCTATCACTCCTCGCGGCAACAACACCTCTTCCACCACACTTTTTGATGATAATAGTTTTGTTATTTCGTCGATTTTCTCTTGCGACACAGTGCCTGCTGCAAATGTGATGTCTATTGAGGCAGGGAGAGGGTTCTCATCTATAAACATAGCGAAATCATTGCCTGTAACTTTTTTGTAAGAGTCGGCGGCCATCTCTTTTGAAATGTATGCAACATTTTTAACTCCAACTTGTTTTTTAATATCAAAAACGAGCGAATCAACTTGCGAAATATCTATCTTCTCTTTTAAAAGCGCGCTGATTTGTATTTGATCAACAACTTGAGCAGCACTTTTCTCCACAAGATAACTTATGTAACCAACCACACCTAGTAAGAACAAGACTAATGCAATACTTAGTGTGGCGATAAAATATGATTTATGTTGTCGTTTATATTTTATCACAACTATTTGTTCTTATTTTTTTTTAAAACAATAACAACCACAGAAAACGTAAATATTAAAAATAATATTATTTAGA